>NZ_CABSJB010000003.1:0-118079 GCF_902477955.1 uncultured Turicimonas sp.
CCTACCGACAGGAGAGAAAAATCTAGACGCTTCATCTGAAAAGGTGGGTATTATCTTTGTTTGTACAAGATTACACAACAATTTTGGGCCTACTTTATAACCCCAATATTTTGAGGGCGAGCCGAGAGCTCGCCTTTTTCATTTCTCTTTTGAGGATATGCGACGTATAGAGACATCTCCGGAAGCTTCTCAATATCGTTTGCTCCTGGCGAGCTTCTTTGTACTACCGTTGGTTCCTCTTCCCACTCCGGCACAATGACTTTTGAGAAACACAAATTTCTTCGAAGCCTTCGGACGAAAAAAATCCTGCACCAACCGGAGCGATGCAGGAAAAATGCTCAAATTCCAAGGAGAAAATTATTTAGTAGCTTTATTCTTTGCGACGATATCTTCAACAGCCATTCTTCCGGAGTTGATAGCAAAGGAAGAAGCAGTACCTTCACCAACCTTTAAGTCGTAGGAGTCACCGTATACACCGCCGGCGTCATGACCGATAGCATACAATCCGGGAATCGGACGATCATGCTTATCGAGAACCTGCAAACCTTCATTTACTTTGACACCATTTAAGCTGGTTAATGCATTGATCTTGCCCCTAACAATGTAGAAAGGACCTTGATCAATAGCTCTCAGGTAGTACGGATCCTTACCGAACTGTTCATCTTTGCCTTGCTTTGCAAACTTCGTCATATTGGCAGCTGTCTTCTTGAGAACTTCGGGATCCATGCCGGCTTTCTTCGCGGCCTCTTCAATAGTGTTGCCGATGAAAACATTTCCTAATTTTTCATTGGCTTTCAGTAAGTCATCCAGCTGAGTTGCTGCCTGATGTCTTTGGATGAAGTTGCCGCAAGGATTTGGATAGCCTTTGCCTTTGGTAGAAAATTCTTTCTTTGTGTTTTCATCAAAAACGATGTAGGTATATTCGCCTGTACGGGCAATAGCATTGGATGCTTGCGGCCAGTCGATTGTCAATTCTTCATTGAAGAAACGATTTCCGACCCCGTCAACATACAGCAAACCTTGACGGAACATAGCACGCAATTCTTTATTTGGACCGTTGCAAATAGCCTCACCGGCAGCCGGCATAAATGCACCGTTCATCATCATTGGGCCCATATTGTCTCCGACAGCACCGACTGCCATAGCCATCTTGATACCGTCGCCGGTTCTGCCCGGGGCACCAACCGGAACCATGTCGATACCTGTTAAGTCCTTGACCATTTTTTCGTCAAAGTTGTAGCCGCCTGTAGCAAGGATGACATTGGGTGCATATACAGTTACTTTCTCTTTTTTGGCATTAACGGCTTCAACACCAACAACTTTGCCGTCTTTGACGATTAATTTTTGTGCAGGTGTAGAGGTAAGGAGAGTGCCACCCTTTTCTTTAAAAATTTTGGTCATGGCAGCAGGCAGTGAGCCGGCTTTCGGATAAATGTGCCAGGTCATTTCCGGCTTGTCTCTCCATGCTGTCTTAACTTCCTTCCAATGCACTCCATGGTCATCGACCCACTGAATAGTTTCACCGGATTTGTCAACGAATTTCTTAAGCAAAGGAGCGTTAATTCTCCAATGATGGTATTGAGCCATATTGTTGAAAGCTTCAATCGGAGTAAGTTTTATGCCTTTTGCCTTCTGCAAAGGAGATTCGACAGCGAAAGAACCTTCCATAAAATTACCGGCGCCGCCTGTATAACCGTTCTTTTCTAAAAGAACTGTTTTGAGGCCATTTTCGACTGCGCTAACGGCGGCAACTGTACCGCCTGCACCTGCACCCACAACTACAACGTCTGCATGCAGAGTTTCATCTGCATAAACTTGAAAAGCCAACAGAAGTGCTACAGGGGTGAGAATGAATTTCAGTTTTGTCATGATGTGCTCCTTGATGAACTAGAGTCAGTCTAAGTAAGGGCAATTTTTTGAGAAATATCAATTGATATGCCTCAAATTCTGGTATCTACCAATAGCGCTCAAACCAAGGAACAGGAAAATTAAAAGAAAAAAATCTAAGAACCGAGCCAAATTACAACGTACATGAGGAATGTATGAATTATCAATCACCAGCTTGGCAGGCAGCTTTACAGCGTCCACGTGAAAGAAAGTGGGAGCTTCCTTATGGCGCTGACGAACCGTTAATGCCTTGGATAGCGCCTCCTCTTCCGGAGAATTTAAAGAAGCTTTTCTTATCTATAGGCGCTGAGTATGAAGCACAACCAGGTCAGCTCATTTACAGAGTTGACAATGATCTTAATTCTATGACGTTAATAACGCATGGCATTGCGGGGCGCTCCTTTGGAAATCCTTACAACCAGTCCAAATATGCCATGGCACTTGCCATTCCCGGAAGAATCGCAGGAGGCAATCACACATTTTTCTCACGTCGTCCGGGAAATGGCAGCTATTTTGCAGTCTCTCCGGTAAGGTGCAGGAAGCTCAGAAACGACACCTTAAAGGCGTTAATGAAGGAAGACAAAGACTTCTTGGAGCAAATGTGCGTGCATTTAGAGTGCCTTATTCAGTCAGATAGAATCGGATTGGCAGCCAATATGAGCTTACCTGTCCGGGACAGAATTTTCTTATTTTTCCTTACCTGGAGCTTCGCTTACGGAAGATTGATTGAAATCAACGGTACGGAATATGTCGAATGCGATGTATGCATTAATCAGACCGAAGTTGCAAAAGTGGTAGCAGCAAGCGTCATCCAAGTACGCCGAGAAATTGGACTTCTCAAAGAAAGCAATTTTTATCATAAGGAGAATGACACAATAAGATTCAGATCGGATGCTCTAGACCCGGCGTGGTTGTGGTTATGCGGTAATGAGGAAGGTGGGAACCTGTATCGGCGAAATAAGGACTGGCGTTCTTATCTGACTTAGATATGCAGAGGTTAGAACTCAGGAGAAAAATCTACTGATTTGACTGCTTACGAAACACTAACGGCATAGTTTAGAAAACCTCGGAAGCCTTTACACATTCCGAGGTTTTCCCTTTGCAAGAACCAAGATTAGACGAGTTTGCCGAATACTTCTACGTTATCAATTAAACGAGTAGTACCGATTTTTGCTGCACCCAAGATGACCAGAGGTTCTTTGTTGAGCAAGTCATCTCTTGTCGGAGTGAGCAAGTCTTTCTGACGAGCAACTACGATGTAGTCAGGCTTCCAGCCAGCTTCTTCAAGCCTTTTGACGGCACTGTTTTCTAAGCCGGTGATATCAATAGCTCCAGCTTCGAGGGAGGATTTAACGCCCTGAAGAGTTCTGTACAAATGAGTTGCCTCTTTAAGCTCTTCTGCGTTCAGATAGCGATTGCGGGAAGATAAAGCCAAGCCGGTTTCCGGATTTCTTTGAAGTTCCATCGGAATAATCTTCAATGGCATCCCGAACTGCTTGACCATGCTCTGAATAATCTTTAGCTGCTGATAGTCTTTCTTACCGAAGACAGCGACATTCGGGCGCACGATAGAAAAGAGCTTGTTCACTACGGTTGCAACCCCGTCAAAGAATCCGGGACGATAGTATCCTTCCAAAATTTCAGACAAATTAGGATCCGGTCTGACCATAAAAGTCTGTTTTTCGGGATACATGTCTTTTTCAGAAGGAGCAAAAACAATGTCAACGGCTCCTTGCTTTTCTAATTTCTCTAAGTCTTCTTGGAGAGTGCGTGGGTAGGTATCAAAATCTTCATTAGGACCAAACTGCAGACGGTTAACAAAGATTGAGGCCACTACTGTCGGTGCATGTTTCTTTGCTTCTGCCATCAAGGCCAAATGGCCGTCGTGAAGATTGCCCATAGTCGGAACGAGGGCAATACCGTCCTTACCTCTGAGAGCGTTCTGAAGCTCTTCGATTGTATGTACAACTAACAACTTTTTATCCTTTAAAAAGAATGAGATTGAGTGGGGAAATCTTTAGATTTAACGGCCTTTACGTAATTCTCAACCGCTCCTTGAATAGAACCGGCTCCTTCCATAAAGTTCTTAGAGAATTTGGGTTTTCTTCCGGCATAGATATTGAGAATGTCCTGAAGAACCAGAACTTGTCCGGATGTTCCGGGACCCGCACCAATACCAATGGTAGGAACGTGAAGAAGCTGAGTAACTTCCGCAGCAATGTCAGCGGGAACCATTTCAAAGAGAACCATGGCGGCACCGGCTTCTTGTAAGGCTAAGGCTTCACGTTTGAGTTTTTCTTTACCGCTATCGCTCTTGCCTTGAACAAAAAAACCGCCGATCGTGTTGATTGACTGGGGCGTAAATCCAATATGACCACAGACAGGGACTCCAGCAGCAGTAAGCCTTCTAACAAGCGGACAAATTTCTTCTCCGCCTTCAAGCTTGACCATATTGGCACCTGCTTTGATAAGCCTAATGCAGTTGGCCATCCCCTCTTCTTCATTGACTTGGTAGCTGCCGAAAGGAAGATCCGTCAAAATGAATGCTGTCTTATTTCCCTTGGCGACACAGCGAGTGTGATACTCCATATCTTCGACTGACACCGGAATGGTCGTGGAATTACCTTGCACGGTCATCCCTAAGGAGTCTCCTACCAAAAGCATGTCCACGCCTGCTTCATCCAGCAGATGAGCAAAGGAGGCGTCATAGCAAGTCAACATGACGATAGGTTCGCCGTTTTCATGCATTTTCTTCAGCGTTGAAAGCCTAACCTGCTTTCTTGGTTCTTTTTGATCTGTCATTGTTTCTCCATGGAGTTACAGCCAGTCGCGGGCTTCGAATAATTTTATTATCGATTGATCCTTAACTGAGTCCAAAAATTCTACCGCTTTTCCTTTCCCAGGGATTTCAACGGAAGAATCTACTTCCACTAAAGGAACAAGCACGAATGCTCTTTCGGTCATTCGTGGGTGAGGAAGCTCCAGCTTCGGTGTCGAAGATTCTTCCTTTCCACATAGCAGAAGATCACAATCAATTACGCGCGGAGCATTATGAATGCCCGCAGGCCTTACTCGGCCGAGTTGATTTTCAATATCAAGCAGTCTATCCAAAAGACTTTCGGCTGAAATCTCATCTGAGATCTCAGCCTTCAGCACGGCATTCAAATAATCCGGCCCCGAAGAATCAATAGGAGCCGTTGAATAAAGACCGGAGGCCTCAACAGAGGCCACACCTTCCAGGTCTTTAATCTTTCCAACTGCTTTTCTTAGACTCTCCTTTGGATTTCCAAGGTTGGCCCCTAGGGCTATGTATGCAGTTTTCATTGTTGTTTTTTAGGAGTTGTGAGAAGAACAGATTTTGCTCTTGGTTTTCTTCTAGCCGGTCGCTCCGCCGCCTCTGTATAGCTATTCTGCTTCTGTTCTGCCTGCAGTTTTGCCTGGGACGGAATACTGCGCGGAGTTTCGGGCTTCTTTTCTACCGCCGGCTCTTCGGACTTTCCGGGAGCCGTTCTCTTTGGCTTCTCCGGCTTCTCTCCGCTATTTACCTGCGGAGGCTCTGCCTTAACAACAGGACTTTCAGTTGCATCTGTTGATGCCTGAGGTGCCTCAAGAGAAGAGACAACAGCTGGTTTACGTTTTCTTGTTCTTCTTCTCTTCTTCGGCTCTTCCGATCCGCCTTTTACTTGTCCTTCACGGGAGCGGCTGCGGGTTTGACGTGCTAAATCTTGAAGCATGTCTTTTCTTTCATCGGCCGGAGCTTCTTCAAAAGCCGTCCACCAGTCAGCCAGTTCGTGAGGAACCTCGCCGCAAGATGCACGAATAAGCAGGAAGTCATATGCCGCTCTGAAACGAGGATGCTCAATCAGCTTAAATGCTACGGATGCAGTTCTGCGGTCAAACCTAGGCTGGAGTCTCCAAATATCTTCCATATCGCGGAAGAATCTTCTCTGGACTCCTTTCAGCTGAGAACTTTCCGTTACACGGGCAATAGCCATCTGCCATTGTCTAGGAATCGTCCCATCCGGGACTTCTTTCTTAACTTTTTCAACTTCTTTCTTAACCAAACTCCAGAAGAGAGTTGCAAAAATAAAGCTTTGAGAAATAGGTTTGCCATGAGCTACACGAGCATCAGATTTTTCCATTGCCTTTAGCAAGAAAGGATCGTTTTTTGCACTCAAATATTCCTTAAGCAAAGGAATATTAACGTTAACGCCTTCCTCATCTAACAGGCGCATGCATTCCACGGAAGCACCGCTCATGAGCATCTTCATGATCTCATCGAACAGACGTGGTTCAGGAACAGCCAATAAAAGCTTCTGCATTTCTCGGATAGGCTTTGAAGTTTTCGGATCTATCTTGAATCCTAACTTTGCTCCTATACGAATAGCTCTTAGGATGCGCACCGGATCTTCACGATACCTGAGCTCAGGATCTCCAATCATGCGGATACGTTTTTTCTTGATATCAAGCAACCCGTTATGGTAATCGTAGACCTCTTCTTCGAGAGGGTCGTAATACATCGCGTTAACTGTGAAATCTCGGCGCGCCGCGTCTTCAAACTGTTCACCGAATACGTTATCGTCAATCACTCGGCCTTGACCATCCTTTTCGACTCCGTCCTGCCTTAGTCCGCGGAAAGTTGCGACTTCGATCGTCTCAGCACCGCGGGTAACATGAACTAAACGGAAACGCCTGCCGATAATAATTGCACGGCGGGTAATTTTCTTAATTTGTTCAGGGGTTGCGTCGGTAGCGACGTCAAAATCCTTCGGAGTGTGATCAATCAAAAGATCTCGAACCGCACCTCCGACAATGAAAGCTTTGAATCCAGCGTCTTTAAGTTTTTGACAGACGGAGACGGCAAAAGGGCTAACTTTGTTGATATCAATCTGATGTTCTTCTTTTGTCAGAATTCTAGGCTTACGTCTAATTTTTCGTGTTCCGAATAAATTTTGGACACTTTCAACAATTTCTTGGATCACGGAGTTTTCTCCACTACTTCCTCATAAGATGCTTCTTCAACCTGAAATAAATTCAGGATCTTCCACCCTCTTTGTTTTGCAATTCGAGTTAAAGATTTGTCGGGATTAGTAGCTACAGCCGTTCCGCCGTGTTCAGCGATAAAAGACAACAGCGGGAGATCATTGATAGAGTCAGAATAAAAACTCGAATGCTTCAATGTCTCCAAACCACCTCTATCAGCAACATATTTTTCAACAGCCGTCACCTTCCCTTGCGCGAATGTATGCCAGAGCCATCCTCCGGTAAATTGTCCCTCGGCGTTTTCCTCCGGCTCCGCAGCAATCAAACCGTCTGCGTCAAATAATTTGGCTATCTCCCCAGCAAAAAATCGATAACTCGCAGTAACTATGACAACTTTATCACCTGATTTCTTATGCTTTTGGACTAACTCAACCGCGTTGAGCTTCATGTTGGGTTTAATGTAGGTTTCTATATATTCCTTTCTGTACTCCTCAAGTGCTGCCCGTGGAAAGAGAGAGAGGAGGCGCATCTCAAAATCCATAAACTTATTAATGTCCAAAACGCCGTTGTAGTAGTCCAAATCAAACTGTTTTTGACGATGTTCGAATTCTTGCTTATGAGCACTACACTTAGAAATTAAAAAGTAGGCCCAAAGCCCATTGCTGTCGACCGGAAGTAAGGTGTGGTCTAAATCAAAAAAGGCAAAAGAATTGATAGTCATTTTTAAAAAGATTGATGTGTTTTAGCCAGCCATTCTTTAATTAAAGGAATGGTCAGACGTCTATTTTTTGACAGAGAGTAAGCGTCGAGTTCTTCAAGAAGGCGCGACAAAGTCCGCATGTCTCTGGGAAGATAGGCCGACATCCACTGCATCACTTCCGGGCTTAGCTCCAAACCCTTCGAGTGAGCTCGGTTGATAAATACCTGCTGTTTTTCTTCCTCAGACAAGGGAGCGAGTTCCACAACGGTCCCCCATCCAAGACGGCTTGTAACATCAACCCTCATTCCTTGAGAACGAAGAGCGGAAGGACTTTTATCGCCCGCGACGATCAAGTGTGTCCCGGAATGTGCCCGCACTTGATTAGCAAGTTCAAACAAAGCGGCGAGTTCCTCTTCGCTCAGATCTTGAACGTCGTCAACCACAAAGATTTTCTTTTCAGGGTCAAAAACAGGAACTGTCGGCCCAGGTTTCTCCAATGTGGTAAGGAGATGAGTCTTACCCGTCCCCGATTCTCCAAAAAGATAAACAATCTGCGGACCTCTGCCCTCTGAAAGCTCTTTGACGATGTTAAAAGCTTCGAAATTACTGCCCACAACAAAGGAATCCAGTGTTGGAACCGGAGCAGGAAAAAAGGAAAGAGGCAACTGATCAGTTTTATCCAATTTCGACCTTTATAAACAGAGTTATGACAGCATTCTAGTCGTTATGAGCAACGCTACGAGATTATAAAGAACATTATTCTTTTCAAGAGTTTCGCAGACTTGGTTCTGAAATTTTTGCGTATTCTAGGACAGCTCAAAAGAGGGTAAAGGCAACTGTATTATTCAGCCAAGGGGGTACCATGGTGCGAACATTGTAAAGGAGCTTTTATGTTTATTTTCAATGAAACTCAGTGGCCTCTTGAGGACGCCATCAAAATTGTTAAAGGCAACGGCTCGGCAAAGATTGCCGTTTTTGAAGATCCGAACTGCAGGTTCTGCCAAAGATACGATAAGGAGACCCTAAGCAAGATCAACAACGTTACTATCTACGTTTTCTTGGTGCCATTCCTTAGCGAAGACTCTATGGTTAAGGCTTGTTCCATTTGGAACAGCGTTGACCGTGCAAAAGCTTTTAATGCCTGGATGGTAGAAGGAGTTGAACCTACGGCCAATCCTACAGAACGTGCTGAAATGGTTATGAAACGCAACATTGATCTTATGGAAAGAGTCGGAATTCAGAGCGTCCCGGCAACATTTGTCGCTGACGGTCGCGGTCCGTTCGGCGGAATGCACGCAAGCTCATTAATGCATAAGATGATTCACCTTTAATTCTCAGAGTAGAGCAGTAAAGCAGCTAGCCTCATCATGAAGCCTCAGCTGCTTTTCTTTTTAGTTGAAGCCGTTGCCTGACAGCATAAGTTCTAGCCTCTATAGGTGGGACAGGTAATCATGCTTTTGAGCTTGTCTTCCCAAACATCTTCAAAGAGCCTCTCATTAATGCCTCTAGAAAGGATAGCCTTAGGAACATTCTTCAGATATTCGGAAGTTATACCGGTCTCCTTAACCTTAATGGCTTCCTGGTAGCATACATCTGCACACAGACCACAATTTGAACAAGCTTGAGGAAAAGCGACAAAAACCATACCTTCCTCAACTTTTTTGACTAACAGCGCAGAAGTCGGACACACTGACGCACAAAGCAAACATCCCGAGCAAAGCTCCTTATCGATTACAGGTTCATAAAGAAAAGTCCTCTGATGAGATTTTGAAGATTTTGCCTCCTCTTGGCGACCTTTGCTTCTCTTATAAAGCAAAGGAACCGTTCTTCCTAACCTCTGCTGCTTCTCGGGAATCCTGCGCCAGGGATCATTTGCTATGTCTGTGCTCTCCTCATGCTCTTTTTGGTCGGCGCACTCGGTCCTTTTCAAAAGATTCGTTAAAAAGTGCCTTTTTGAATAATCCACGTCCCATTCATGTTCTTCACACGATATCGTCAATTTTTTGCCGAAAAGTTCAAAAAACTCATCCGCCTCTATCTTCTTCTCGTCAAGCCAAGATGCATTTCGACAGACTTGACACTCCGAACATTTTCCGGTGTGCAACTCAATGGTTTCAACTCCGTATCGAGAAGCTTGAGCCAAATGACTCACATCAATCCTCTGCAAACAATTTACGACGACATTTCCCTGCTGACGGTCAATTCTTCGGCATGAAATTTTGAGAGTTTTACCGCTAGCCTTTCTTCTGATCTCCTCTTCCAACTCCTTATCCGAGATGCCATTGCTTAAATAGCAATCTTGAGGACATGCAGCTATACAGCTTTCGCAGCCGATGCACTTATGTGCGAGAAATCCTACTTGTCCTTCTGCAAGAATCAAGGCATCGCCTGGACAAACATCCAGGCATTTAGTGCAGCGGGAAGAGGCATGGCGTAATCGTAAACATCTTGAACGAATAAAGCTCACCGGCTTAAGAGAATTGTCTGCTTCTCCTAATCGAAGTGCGGAGATCACAGCCTGCGCCGCCTCCTTGCCGTCTTCAATGGCGTTTGTAGCTAATCGTGAACCGGTTCTAAATTCCCCGGCCACAAAAATATTCTTCCCTGCCTCATAGTTGTTTTGAGAATTTTTCGAGATGAATTTTTCCAGCCATTCGGGATAAAGAACCCGGAAACCGTAGGCGCACACTATACGGTCCACCACAAGTTCCTTCGTCTCCGTAGAACTGCCTCTCACATATTGGATGATGAATTGGTCTTGCTTTCTTTGGATATCTAATATTTGACATTGATCCAAAACTTCTACTTTTTCTCTTATTGCCAAAGCAAGATCTTTTTTCGAAGCTTTCAAGGCATGAAGTTCCTTCCGTGCAATCATGAAGGTTCGGGACGCCCCTTGTCCCGCTGATGTCCTGGAACAGTCAACGGCAGTGTCGCCTCCTCCGAGCACAGCTACGCGTTTACCGCCGAAATCTAACGGCTGCGTACCGGTTTCATGGAGTAAAAGGCGATTAACTGAACCTAAGTAATCCATGGCCGGAATAATTTCCGTCGCTGACAAGTCAGCAAACTGCGGTATGACCGGAGCCGATGCACCTAAGGCAAAAATAACGGCATCGTAGTCTTGAGTAAGTGCAATGAAATCTTTTTCTTCTATCGGAACACCCAGCTTAAATCGGATTCCTTGTTTTTCATATAACTTGCGTCTTTTGGCAAGAGACTCCTTCTCCAATTTGAAAAAAGGAATTCCATAAGTAAGCAAACCGCCAATCTCGTGTTCCTTGTCGAAAACCGTCGCATGAACTCCAAAAGAGCACAGAACATCTGCCGCAGCCAACCCGGCAGGGCCGGCGCCAATGATCGCGACCGTCTTTCGTTTCAATTCTCGGGGTTTGGTTACCGAAGTTCTTCTCCAGTTCTTCTTTAGACCCAAATCGCCGCCTAAACTAGTCAGGCGTCCGATTTGAATGGCTCCGCCGTATTCTCTTAAAGGACAAACCGACTCGCATAATTGATCTTGAGGGCAAATTCTTCCGCATACTTCCGGCATACTCCCCGAAGCATTTAAAAGCTTGACCGCTTCTTGAGTTCTGCCCTCGGAAAGCAGCCGTATGTAGTCTCTCAAAGGATTCTTCTGCGGACACTTCTCCTCACATGCGCCGCACTGGATACATCTGGAAGCCTCGGCAACGGCTTCCTTCTCCGAAAACGGCGCAGTTTGATCTAAAACTTGAACCTTTTCTTCCGATGCTATCGACGGTGTTAAAGCTTTTTCTTGAGATTGAGATTTCTCTAAAGTCTTTCCGGCCTTCTTTCCTGAGAAAAGTGGGAAGTGTATGGCATGCGCAGGACAAGCATCTGCACATTTCCCGCATTTAATACACCGTGACAATTCAAGCGATGACGGATTGTGCAGAAGCTGAATTCCTTCGGGACATGCGATTGAACAACGGTTGCAATTAAGTCCGCCTTTTAGCTTGTAACACTCGGAACTAACTTTAGGACGAAAACTACGGTTAAAAATCGAGACAAGAGAAATTAGAGCTCCTATCGGACAAAATTGATGGCACCATTTTCTTAGAAAGAAAATTTCCAGAAACAAAAAGGCAAGGATCAAAAGTAGTGTCCAAGAAGCACTTCCGGTGTAAAAAAAGGACCAAACACCCAAAATGACGCCGAATGTAAGTCCCACCGGACAAATGAGACAGAAAACAGGAAAACCGAAAACAAGTGCACTGCCGAGCGCCGCAAATAAAACGTAAAAAGGTTCCTTAGGGACAGAACGATCCGTGATTTTTGGGGAAGATAAAGCCGCCTCTCCTTTCGGCTCGTCCGATGCCGCGCAGCCTACATTTTTATCTTCTGAGGCTAGTTCCGACTCCTTGGCGCCTTTGGGGTAATCTTTTGAAGTTCTCTTATCCTCCGCACCTAGAACAGAGCGCAAAAGCGGCACCGGGCACATCCAGCCGCAGAATGCTCTTCCGACTATAACCGCAACAACTATAAAAAAGAAAAACGCAAAAAAAACCGAAGGCACAAAAGTTTTAGAGGCTAGAAAAGTCTCTAAGGCGCCGAGAGGACAAATCGCCGCTATCTTGTCAAAGCCAAAAGAAGAAACGGTCCCAAGTCCAAGATTAAAAGTTAGTCCGCCGGCGACTATCACCAAAAACAATAATGCTACGGCTGCACGATATTTACTTGTTTTCATGTGACTCCTCCGTGGATGCCTCCTGAATACTGACTCCTCTCTCGGAGGCATCTCCGAAAGATTGAAGAATGAGAGCCGGACAGACCAAGAAACACTTACCGCATCCATTGCATTTATCTTCATTTATTGAGAGCCGATGCGTCTCACTAATTTCGATAGCGTCGTACGGACATTCTTCATAGCATTTAGTACAGGCACCTGTTCTTAGGGAGATGCAGTGAGAATTTAGTACTGCTGTCCCAATTCTGAAAGTCTCACCTTCGTACGGTTGAAGAGCACCAGTTGGGCAGACATCAATACATTTATTGCAAAAGTCACAGCTTCCTAAATGGAAATCCATCTTGGGGGCTCGTACTGCAAAAATTCCGTCAGCTAAGCTTGCGGGCTGAATAATGCCTTGCGGACAAATGCTCATGCATCGGCCGCACCGAAGGCACTGGGCAAAGAAATCTTTCTTAGATTTATGCCCGGGAGGAAGCAAAATTTCTTGTTCTTTCGAAGCCGCCTTTTCGACAGCTCCCAAAGAAAATAGCAAACCAAAAGACACTCCGGCGGTCAGAAGACCTCGCCTATCAATGCAAAAAGTACTCTTTGGTGCCTTATTTTTGCTGTCTTGTGTTCTGGCCTGCATCTCGTCCTCAATTGTCGTTTAAGAAAAACTCCTTTTCCATCTCTAAAAAGCCCTCGGTCACCAGGGCCACGCCTTTATAAAAATCTGTCGAGGGTACGCCCTGAATGTCTTTTAAGAAATCCGGAGTCCAGTTAAGCAAATGGTTTACTAAAAATGACTGCTGTAAATCAAAGTTAGCTGACAGCTCCGTTTCCTTTCCTTGGGCGGCGAGTTGAGCTGCCTGGCCACAAAGATGCCCCATAAATTCAAGTTCTAAACCGATATGGTCTTCATAGAGATCAGCATCTATTTTTTCAACGCCGTTTGAGCGGTAAATTCGTAAAACTTGCTCGTAGGCATCCTGCATGACCAGACGATCTTTGGAGGTATAGACTGACTCAAAAGGAAAGGCTACAAGGCCTTCAGCAATGCCCGCTCCTAAAAAAACTCTTGCATAATCGACGGCCAAGTCATCAAGCAAATTGGAACTGTCTGCAACGACCGATTTCATCTTCTTAAAGCCGTCTTTGACCTTAGCTGACGGAACTTCAGAAAAATCCAGCACTCTCAGCTGTCCAACTAATTCTTCATCAGCTTCCTTCCTGAATAATCTGCCTAAAAGTTTGTATACGGCAGCTCGTGAATTCATAACTTCTGAAAATTTTTCGTCCATGATTTTTCCTTTTTTGAATAGCTCTTCGGCTATCTCTTAAAAAATTGCCAAGACGCTGTGCCAATTACAAGCAAGATTGTCTGAAAGGATGCGGATCCTATAACTGCCGCCAGCAAACCTACTGCATTGCGGAAAGGAATCTTGCCTAACTTCCTGCAAGCCAACACAGCCGGAACCATTAAACCAATAACGACGACTCCGCACCAAAAAACGACAGCCGGTTCTCCCGTGAGAACTGAAAGCGCGGCTTCTTTTCCGTCGTTAGAACTCGAATACATAATCTGCATTAAATAGCCGCCCAGACAAAGCGCTCCCACCAAACTGAAAATCAGTGCCGGATTGCCAGATTGGAATTCCTTATCAGTCGCACTCTCTGCCGCTGCATAAGCAAAGCCGGCTGCCTCAAGTGCAAAAATAAAAAACAAGGGAACCACTAGCCAGCTGTTTAAAGTTTCGCGCCAGGGCATCACAAAGCTCCGGCCGACTCCGAACAGCAGGCATACAGCGCCTGCCGCCGCAAAAACCGCAAAGAATTTCAGAATTGTCTCTGACGAATCTCTCCAAAATGCGATCAACCAGCAAACGGCTCCGAAACAGAGCAAAAGAGTGCCGATCAATTCGAAAAAGATCCCTGTACCCGGGTGAGCCAGTGCGCCTAGAAACATCTCGGGTCTGCCGAGACTGACAAGACCCATTGCACCGGCCGCGGTTATCAGCAGAACAGCTCCTCCGAATTGAAGGGCACCGATTGTTTCCGTCCGGCCCTTCAACTGGAGAAAAGATGCTGAAAAAACCAAACCCGAGCTCAGACAGGCTAATGCTGCAAAACAAATAAGAATTAAATCCATGCCCATCTGAGCTTCTCCTTACAACATCTTCGGAGGTTTCACCTGCCATTCGCCCGTCTTCTTATGAAGAATGTAGCGAACCGTCGGTTTGTTGCCGACATCAGGCATTGAATGAACGTTTTCGGGTCCGGCAGCCGCAATCGCCTTGGAAACATCGCTTTCAGGATCATCGATATCTCCGAAGAATCGTGCCCCGGCACAGCAGGCTTTAACGCATGCCGGTTTTTCATCGACTTCCTGCAAGTGGCGGCAAAGGGTGCACTTCTCAACCACTTTGCTTTCCGGATTAAATGAACGAGCGCCGTAAGGACATGCTGCGATACACATCTTGCAGCCAATGCACTTCTCTTTGTTCACCAGAATCTGTCCGTCTTCCGTCTTGTAAGTAGCTCCTGTCGGACATACTTTCAAGCAAGGAGCGTCCTTACAGTTTTGACAGACGGTAGGAAGAAAATACTGGTGGATATCCGGATATTTTCCAACAGGTCCGATGGTTAGAACTTTATTGTAGTAAACACCCATCGGAACGTTATTTTCTAATTTACATGCGGCTTCGCATGCATAACATCCAATGCAGCGATCCAAATCAATAACT
Source organism: uncultured Turicimonas sp. (assembly GCF_902477955.1). Lineage (NCBI taxonomy): Bacteria > Pseudomonadati > Pseudomonadota > Betaproteobacteria > Burkholderiales > Sutterellaceae > Turicimonas > uncultured Turicimonas sp. The sequence continues at coordinate 15,005 of NZ_CABSJB010000003.1, forward strand.
AAAGTTTTCTGTGCCATTATTTTTTACTCCCATGCTCAGGGTAGGTGGGGACTGAGGTTTCTGAAACATTGTTGGAAGGCATCCAAACTTTGAAATCTTCCGGTTTGCTCCAAACGCCGTCCGGGCCTTTATCGGCTTTAGAAATCTTCACCTGGAATCCTCTCAGGGTATAAGTACCGACTACGTCGTTGAAAGGAGGTGTGTTTTTAGTCAACACGTTCACATTCATTTCCTTCCAGCCTCTTGTCGGCGTATTGAGTGTTTCAGGATTCCAGAATCGTTCCTGATAAACAATTCCTTCCGGAATGCCTTCGGTTACGCGGCATTTAGCTCGAATCTTGCCCCTGTCGTTTTCGACCCAAGTCCAATCACCTTGGGCAACGCCATACTTCTTAGCATCTGCCGGATTGACCCAGATTTCAGGCAGAGGATAGATTTCTCTGGAGATCGGATTGTTTCTGAGCGTACCGTGGTGATACATAGGAAGACGGCCATTGGTCATCACCAAAGGATACTTCTTGGCTATTTCACGATTAGGACTTTCAGAAGGCTCCATGTAGAACGGAAGCGGAGAGTAATCCTTAGAAGCTGCGGGCAGCGGCTTCTTCACATACGGCATTCCCGTGCGTCCTAAATTGATGAAGACCTCGCCATACAATTCCAACTTCTTAGACGGAGTGTGGAAGCCTAACGGAAGATTTGTTTTCGGGTTGATCTTCTTGTAGACGTAGTACTGTGCCCATTTTTCCATCGGCATGTACTGGATCGGGTTCTTTCCTTCTTGGACTTCTTTCCAGGTTACGTTATGACGCTTGAGCTTCGCATCAAGAAGTTCTTCCATTGTCTTCCACAAAGGCAGTTCTGCACCCATGAATTCAGGATCTAATGCTTTCTGACAGCCTTCATGTCCCAATTCTGCGCAGCGGCGCAAGATCCAAGACCAGATTAAGGTTTCATCTACGGTTTCATAGGTGTGAGTAACGGCTTGACGGGCAAAAACGTAGTTCATGCAGTCAATAAGCATATTGGTTTCAAGCCACTCAGTTGTCGGCAGAAGCATATCTGCATAAGTGGAGAAGGAAGTCGGGTACATGTACATATGAACCACAAAATCCAACTTCTTAATTGCCGGTTCCCAAGAAGAGGCGTTGCCGAGAACATTGAACTTATTGCCGGATCTTTCGAGCCAGACTTTAAGCGGATAAGGCTTTTCAGTTAAGATGGCATTCAAAATTGCTGTCGGAGATGCAGCATCCCACTGAAGCAGACCTTTAAACTCGGTACCGCCGAGTCTCTTCAACAACTGTTCATGTGGCAAGCAATGCTGAGCTCTAGGAGCCAAGGAACCGGCCGGTGCCGTTCCGCCGGACGGGAAACGCTGCATCATAGTTCCGGGTTTCTCAACGTAGCCCATTAAACCGTTCAAAATGACGGAACCCATAGCTGCTTCTACGGAGTTCGGGAACTGGTCGGTTGCCACACCTAATGCAATGCCGGAAGGGCCATCAACAAAAATCTTAATTGCTTCTACAATCTTTTCCGGAACAAGCCAGCAAATTTCGGCTGCCTTTTCAATGGTGTAAGGAGCTGCTTGTTCTTTCAGCATTGTGAAGCCGGTCTTGTATTGCTGTCCCTTATATTCAAAAGTTCCTTCTAAGGCCGGAGATAAATTGTCGTCCCAAGGATACGGCATAACTTTCGGGCTTCCGGATTTGGTATCCCAAACTACATAGTCCTTAGGATTTCCTCCTTCAACGATCTCATTAGGACGCAAGAACATTTTTGTCTTGGTATTGACCAGATAAGGCAAGTTAGTCCAATGCATCACGAAATCTTGGTCATACAGCTTGTGCTCGATGATGTAATTGATCCAAGCCAACATCAAGGCGACATCGGTTCCCGGACGAATCGGCAGCCAAACATCGGCCTTAGCAGCATCCGGTGTGAAGCGGGGATCGATAGACACCGATTTGACTCCGCGGGCACGCAGCTCGGCCAATGCTCTTCCGCCGCCTGCAGGACAGCTGTAAGACGGATCAGTTCCCCAGCAAACGAAAGATTTCATCGGAGTATTGGGAACGTAAATTTCTAATGCACTTTCGTCTGCGATAGAGGTAGAAGGACCGCCGTACATAATTCCATAAGCCAAAGTACGCGGAAGGTAGCACTGTGCGCAACCCGGTTCATACCAGTTAGGTGTGCCGAAGATATTGCAGAAACGAGCGATGCTTCGGAAGGCCGGATTTCCGCCGCCTCCGGTGGAGCAGAAAACGCTTTCTGCACCGTATTTTTCACGTGTTTCCATGAGTTTCTTGGCAATGGTGTCGATTGCTTCTTCCCAAGAAATTCTCTTCCATTTGTTTTCGCCTCTTTCTCCGACTCGAATCATCGGATACTTGTTGCGGTTCGGATGGTACAAAGCATTGAGACCGGACAGTCCTTTTGCACACATGGAGCCCTTGGTCATCGGGTATTCAGGATTACCTTCAAGTTTGACGACTCTGCGGTTTCTAACGTGAGCCAGGACACCGCAATTGAAAATACAGGCTCTGCAGTTTGTCTTAATAATCTTGGTTTCATCCTGTTCTGCATTTTTAATTTGAACAGGAGTAGCCTTAGCTTCTTTCAACCCGGAAGACAATGCTCCCAAGGAGAGTGCAGCTGAAGAAAAAGCGGCGGCTTTATTAAAACTTCTTCTGGTTAATTTTGATAATTCCATTGAAATCTCCAAATTAGCTAACTTGCAAAAACAAGTTCAGAGATGAATTAGAAGAAATGGTGCATGCCGGCATATACCTGCCATGCGTTGTAGATGTTCCCGTCATTGGCATAACCATATTCTTTCCAGCCTTTTCCGGAACCTGCGTACCCGGCGGAAGCTTTAAGAACCGTTCTCTTAGAGAGCGGATATTCGTAGGCCACGCCTGTTTGCCAATGATTGACTTTGTCGGTACCGACAGTAATTCTTTCGTCTTTGCCGAACATATAAGCGGCAGCAACTTTGAAGCGACCTCCGGCATAAGGAACAATTGCGGAAAGACCGAATTTATGAGCTTTAAGGTTCTTGTCTTGGGTAACAAAACGATAAGTGAACATCGGAGTCCAGCTTCCGGTGTTGTATTCGATGCCATAGTTCAGGGCATATTTAGCTTGGACAGCAGGATCGACCGATTTGTCTTTTGACTCAACTTCAAATATCAAAGAGGATTTCACTGCCCCTTTTGCATACTTCACGCCGGCGCCGTAATAATGCCAATTGTCTGACCATTTGTTGGTGTCGTCTTTAATGCCGTTTGAATACATCAATCCGATTGTCCAACCATTGAGATTAGGAGAACGGTAAATGATGTTGTTATTGGTACGGAGGAAATTATTCATACAGTTATCCCAGCCGATTAGGCCGTAACCGTTCATGAATGCGTATCCGGTCTGCATGTCATAAGTACCGAGACCTGATCCTAAGGTTGCTGCACGTCCGAAAGCCAGACGGCCTAAGCTTTCGCTCTGAATCCAAAGGACGGATTCACGGGTGAATGCATTAGCTCCATAAGTGGTATTAGCTGTGGCGCCGGTATCCGGTGAAAATCCTTGTTCGAGCGTAAAACCAACGCTGTAGCCGTTTCCTAAATCTTCCTGTCCGCGAAGACCCCAGCGAGAACCTAAGTCAAAAGCACTTTTAAGCTGGACCGTTGTATCTTGATGTTTTGGTTTTTGTACCAATACTCCCTCTTCAATGATGCCGTAGAGAGTAACGTTTGAGGCACAGAAGGCAGCCGAACCGGCGGCAAGGCCTGCAAGGGCGAGAAGGATCTTTTTCATTTTTTCTCCTAAGAAATTGATGCCAATTCGTGCTGTAGAATAAAAATCAGCTGCCGATAAGCACGAACCGGCTGATTTAGAGCAAGGTTTTCCTATTCACAGTACGTCCTGGTAAAACTGACTGTGTTAATAAATCGGCGGCTTTTTATTTGATCTTTTGCGGAAAGAGAACGCTTTCTACAGCTTCAATCTCTTACTTGGGATGAGAAGTAGTTTTTTCATTTTGGGGGACTCTTTTTTGTTTGGGGTGCTTGTATTTTTTCAAAAACAGCTTTTTCTGAAATCGTATTTTTGAAAAGAAGTTTGTAAAATTCACAAACTAGTGAGATAATGATTTTTAACCTTTTAATTCAAATAGTTAAAACAGCTATTCACGAGAAAAAGAAACTAAGTACAAACCCTCTAAAGGTTTTTCCATGAATATTTCGCAAAATCTTGAAGCTTGGGAAGCACTTGTATTAACCGCTAAAACGGGAAATGTCTCGAAAACCGCCCTACTGTTGGATATGGACATCCCCAAGGTTTCCAGACTTATCTCTTCTTTAGAGAAAGAACTGGGCTACGAACTACTGGATAAAAGCAAACGACCTTTCAAGCCTACAAAAAAATGTGAAATTATTGTTTCTCTTGCCGAGCCGATCCTCAAAAGCTTCCGCCAGATGCTGGATTTTTCAAAAGGCGTTGCGTCTAAATGTTTAATCCGCATCGGTTCACCAATTGAGATCATGCAAGAGTTTTATTCTCAGAAACTCTTGGCATACTCTAGGACGCATCCTATGGTCAGTTTTGAAGTGGTTCCCGAAGCCGGGCCTGACGCTCTAATGAATGACGAAGCTGACGTCCTCGTCGTAAATAAAAGATTAATGGATGAAACAAATTTTGTGGTCCGGCCGTTCATGCAAACTTCAACTCCTGTGCTTTGCTCGCCGGAGTATTTAAGACGTTACGGCCTTCCCCGCACTGTGGACGATCTCAAGAAACACACGGGTTTGCTTCTTAAAACCAAAACTCATCTTCTCACCCGATTCCTTTATAAAGGTTCGCAGCAATCTAATCTGCTGCAATGGAAGACTTTGTTTCTCACCCATGATCAGCTCGCCATTAAAAGACTTCTTCTAAACCATCAAGGGATTACGACAGATTTGTATTTCGGGCACGTACTAGAGGAAATCAAAAACGGAGATTTAGTACCCATTCTTCCCGGCTGGGAAAGAGCGCCGTGGATTATGAGCCTGGTCACACGCCGAGACAGAGATCTGGAAAACAGCGAACTGAGAAAATTTGCAGATTGGTGGGCACAATCCGAAGCGGACTCTGCTTTGGACCGAGTGGTCAAAGGAAGAAGAATTATCGAGCAGGCTCAAAGAAATGCCGCCGAGTTGTTTGAATCCTTACCTTTTTCGTAGTTTCGAGTTGTCGCAATTTATTCGAGTCTCCACTTCTTTGAACAGCCGTTCAAAGAAGTATCACAAATTGACGCAGATCTTCCGACGACGGCTCTTGCGTCATACCGGTTCTTGTGCTTCAGTTCTCATTTCGAGAATTGTTAACGTTCAAGGAATTTGACTAAGAGTTACTACGTAGATAAACTTCTCCTCCGCCTCTGGAGAGGTCGGTTTTTTTGACTCTTACTTTAGGAGGCACCTATGTTTGAATCTTGCAGATGGAGCAAGCTCAGCAAAGAGCTGCGGAAGAGAAATGCTGAGGAACCGAAATTCTCGCGTGGGTTTTTCTCTTTATTGAGAAGAAATTTCGGCTCTACTCCAGCCACCATGATCTTTTTAGCTTCTGATAGTAATTTTTTGACTTACAAAGTCGATGAGTCTGTAAAGAACCTCACTTACTTGAAAGACTGAAAAGAATCCATGCATTCGGAATCGGGGCTATCCGAGGAAAAGTTATTTTTCCTCGGATAGCTTGCTAGAATTGCTTAATCTTTTTAGCTTTTTTCTCAATTCCGATGACAAAACCATTATCTTATGCAGACTCCGGTGTTTCTATTGATGCCGGAGACGAACTGGTTGAAAGAATCAAACCTTTAGCCAAGAAGACTTTAATCCCCGGAGTACTCGGCTCTATCGGCGGATTCGGCGCTATGTTTGAAGTCTCAAAGGATTACAAGGAACCCGTCCTTGTAACCGGCACAGACGGCGTCGGTACAAAGCTTAAGCTTGCCTTCCTTCTCAATAAACATGACTCTGTCGGTCAGGATTTGGTCGGCATGAGCGTCAATGACATCCTCGTTCAGGGTGCCAAATCTTTATTCTTCCTTGACTACTTTGCCTGCGGTCACCTCGATGTCGACGTAGCAGAAAAAGTAGTCGGCGGTGTTGCCCGCGGCTGTGAACTTGCCGGTTGTGCTTTAATCGGCGGTGAAACAGCGGAAATGCCGGGAATGTATCCGGAAGGCGAATATGACTTGGCTGGTTTTGCTGTCGGCGTAGTCGATAAAGCAAATATCATTGACGGAAAATCTATTGTTCCGGGCGACGTGGTTCTTGGTTTAACTTCCAGCGGCCCTCACTCCAACGGTTTCTCTCTTATCCGTAAAGTCATTGAAGTCAGCGGTGCTTCTTGGGAAGAAAAAATCGGAGATAAGACTCTTGCCGATGCCGTCATGGAACCGACAAGAATTTATGTCAAACCGGTTCTTTCCGTTATGGAAAAAGTGGAAATTAAAGGAATGGCCCATATCACCGGCGGCGGTTTGTTGGAAAACGTTCCCAGAATTCTTCCGGACAATACACAGGCAGTTATCAAAGCCGGTTCTTGGCCGCGCCCGGAAATCTTCAATTGGCTTCAAGAAAAAGGCAATATCGAAGATCATGAAATGTACCGAGTATTCAATAACGGTATCGGTATGGCCGTAATTGTTGCAGCCGACAAGGCCGAAGAAGCTATGAAGCTTTTCCGCGAGGCCGGTGAAACCGTGTACCGTATCGGTGAAATCGAGGCTCGTCCGGAAGGAGCTCCGGGTTGCGTAGTTAAATAAACCGGTCCTAACTGATTACCGAGCGAGGCTTTGTCCTCGCTCTTTTTCTTGGAAACTCGTCAGCCTCAGTACTTTCCTTTTTGCAACAAAAAAAGTATTTCAATTTGTGACATGCCCTTTTTATTTGTTGTAATTTTTATGTCATGGTTTAACAACCTTGCAAAGGGGAAAAAATGGAATCGATTGTCAACACCGTAAATGCCTGGGTTTGGTCCCCGGCTTTGGTGTATTTATGTTTGGGTGCAGGGTTGTTCTTGTCCTTAAAAGGCGGCTTCCTGCAGCTTCGCCACTTAAAGCATATGTGGCAGCTCTTGTTTCAGCCTAAAGACACCGTCACAGGCGTCTCTTCTTTCCAAGCTCTGTCCATGACACTTGCGGGCCGTGTAGGTACCGGCAACATTGCCGGTGTTGCTACGGCAATTACCTTCGGAGGTCCGGGCGCCGTTTTCTGGATGTGGATGGTTGCCTTCTTAGGCGCTAGCTCGGCCTTTGTAGAATCCACCCTCGGCCAAATCTACAAGGAAAAAATTAACGGTGAATACCGTGGCGGTCCCGCCTTCTATATCGAACGGGGTCTCGGCGTTAAGTGGTTTGCTTGGTTATTTGCTATCGTCACAATCTTCGCCACCGGTCTTTTCCTTCCCGGCGTTCAATCCAACGCAATTGCCGTCAGTATGGAAAACGCTTTCGGCATTACTCCGGCAATTTCCGCTGCTGTCGTTGCAGCACTCCTTAGCTTCATTATCTTCGGCGGTGTAAAACGCATTGCCGCCTTCACTGCCCTGGTTGTTCCTTTCATGGCTCAAGCCTATGTGATTGTGGCTTTAGTTATTGTCTTCATGCATGTGGATATGCTTGCAGACATCCTGAAGCTTATCGTCAGCAGTGCTTTCGGCATGGATGCAGGTTTCGGTGCCATCCTCGGTATGGCCGTCTCCTGGGGTGTCAAGCGCGGCATCTATTCTAATGAAGCCGGTCAGGGCACAGGTCCTCACGCATCTAGTGCAGCCTCTGTGAGCCATCCCGTTAAACAAGGTTTAGTTCAGGCCTTCTCCGTTTACGTAGATACATTGCTTGTCTGCTCTGCAACCGCTTTCATGATTTTGATTACCGGAAGCTACAACGTCGTCGGCCCGGACAATAATCATATTTTCGAGGGTTTAAAAAACGTAGCGACCGGACCTGCCTACACTCAAGCTGCCGTTGAAAGCTTAATGCCGGGCTTTGGACAGGCTTTCGTTGCTGTCGCTTTGTTCTTCTTTGCCTTCACTACAATCCTGGCTTACTTCTATATCGCAGAAACAAACGTTGCATACTTGAATAGAAAGCTCAAGATGCCGACCCTTTACTTCCTTCTTAAGTTCTTATTCTTGTGCGCTACGGTTTTCGGCGCCATCAAAACTGCAGAACTGGCATGGGCAATCGGCGATATCGGTGTAGGTTTAATGGCTTGGCTTAACGTCATTGCTATTCTTCTTATGCACAAACAAGCCTTTGTCAGTCTCAAGGATTACGAAAAACAAAAGTCAATTGGTTTAGACCCTGTTTTCCATCCGGAAGCTTTAGGTATTAAAAATGCCACTTATTGGACCGGAGGCAGAGCCGAAGAAATCCGTGATAGAGAAAGAAGAAAACTCGAACAAGGTTCGCGAGAAGACTTGGAAGGCAACGTGTTAAACGTTTAATTCTTCTGCTCAAGAAAGCGGCCGCATAAGCGGTCGTTTTCTTTTCGTGGCCAGTCCAAGCCAAGATTTGACGTTTGTTTGGCTTTGACCTTGCTTGTATACTTAGTCTTATTAGCCATAACCAACGTCCCATCTGCCAGTAGTTAGGCAGAGAATGACTACAACCTAATTAAAGAATCATGAAACTTTCACAACTTTCCGCTTTACTCTTATTAGCTGTTTCTGCGCCGTCCATGGCTTTGGTGACAACCGCTAACCGCTATGACGTAAGCAACATCAACCAAGATATCATTGAATCTCGTTTATCCATGTCCGGCCCTCTGTTCAACGGCTGGAATGTTCAATACAAGCAAGGAGATCCTTGGTTAGAAGGCTTTGGTTATACCCATCGAATCAGCCACGAAGACATGAGAAATAAAGGTGCCGGGCTTGTTCTCGGTTACGACCATGTCATTGCTGACAGCTTCCGCCTCGGCCTTTCAATTAATGGCGGAGCCGGCAAGCTAAAACGTACTGGAGAGGATGAGGAAAAATTAGATTCTCACTGGGGAGGCGTTAACCTTTACTCCACTTGGAAAGGACAAAGAGTAAACGTCATTGCAAACCTGGGCTACCTCTATAGCAAAGATAAACCTGATTTCAGCCATGTCAAAGGATCCGCCATTAACGCCGGCATCCGCTTTGAAACCAGCTTCGTTGCCGGGGGCATTAGCTGGGTTCCTTACTATAGCGTCCGCTTCACTCATCTCAAAAACGACAATTACACAGACGTTGAGGGAGATACTGTCCACCTCGGAGATCAAAACATTTGGCAATTCCCGGTTGGCGTGAATGCAGGCTATGAATTTACTTGCGGTGGCGGCTGGAGAACCAGAACGATGTTAGATTTGGCTGTCATTCCTACTGCCGGTAAGAGAAAAGTAAATGTTAGTGTTGAAGATGATTTCTACAGCTCAAGATTTGCAGACTCTATTTCTTTCCGAGGCAAATTCGGAATTGAGACTACTAAAGGTCAGCATGCATTCGGGTTGACCTACGGTGCAGGTGCGGCTCCGCACGGCAGCTTCAGACAAGACTTGATGGTTAACTATCAATTCATGTACTAAAGCTAAAAAGGGCTGAGGCACCTGCCTCAGTCCTTTTCTCCGATAAGAACAATAAACACCTCTTCTCTAAACAATCTGTATGAACAAAAACGGCTGGATAATCCCGCTTATTGTCTTAACGGCATCGGGTTTCTTGATGGAACTATCTTTTACGATGGTCACACCGTTTTTGCCTCTCTATCTTGTTCAAGACCTTAAGGTTGCTCCGGATGATGTCAATCTTTGGTCCGGAGCGGTCTTTTCCGTCACCTTCTTTATCAGCGGACTGTTAGGTCCGGTCTGGGGAGTTATTGCAGACAGAAAAAGCCGTAAATTAATGGCTTTGCGGGCGTCCGTTTGTTTGGCTATAAGTTATACGCTTTGCGGCCTCGTCAGCACTGTCGAAGGACTGTTTGCTGCGAGAGTTTTTCAAGGCCTGTCCGCCGGTCTCTATCCTGCACTTCTTGCTCTTGTGGCCACCACAATGCCGAACAATAAAATCGGATTGAGTATGGGCTTGCTTCAAGGAGGAATGACAATCGGAGGAATCGGAGGTCCATTCATCGGGGGCGTTCTTTCCACTCAATTCGGCATGCGGAATTCTTTTTATATTGCCGGAGTGGCATTAGCCATTATTACTGTTTTAATTTTCTTTTACTGTAAAGAAGGAAAACACGAACCCATCAAAGAGAAAAAGCCATTTTTTGATTTTTCCGTGCTTAAGTCTCCTGCCATCATGCAGATGCTGATAGGCTCGGCTGTCATTTATGCGGCGTTGTTTTCTCTTCAGCCGATTTTCCCGCTCTATATCGCTGAACTTCAAGGAAGCATGGATAACATTACACTCGTGGCCGGAACCGTTTTTTCGATCAGCGGAATCTCCGTCATGATTGCTTCTCCTTTATTAGGAGCCGCCGGCCAGAAGTTCGGTTTTATGAAAGTTCTCCTCATCTGTCTTGTGCTTTCTGCTGCAGTTATTGCTCTTCAGGTGGTTCCGGACAGCGTAGAAGGCTTGACCTTCTGGAGATTCTTAGGCGGTTTTGCAGTTGCAGGTTTAATTCCTACCGTTAATGCTATTCTGTCCCAAGTCTGCCCTCCGGAAGAAAAAGGCCAGATTTACGGATTCAATTTCTTGACCGGACACGTTGGAATGGCGCTTGGTCCGCTAATTGCTGCTTGGGGTGCCGGAGTTTGCGGGTACGCTTTCGTTATCGCCGCTTCCGGACTTATTCTCCTTCCCTACGCAGCCTGGTTAATTCTCTGCAATCGAAAAGCCATTAACTAGCAGCAAGACGGCACGCTTCTAAGAAAGTATTTTCGTTTTCCTGTGAAGTACCATTTAGCAAAGTTACGTCTTTCATTGACCTTAGCCAGGTGATTTGGCGTTTAGCTAACTGACGGGTAGCTGCGATCCCTGCTTCTTTAAATTCATCGAAGCTTGTCAGTCCGTCAAGATAATCCCACGCTTGACGGTAGCCGACGCAGCGTATGCTGGAATGATCTTTTGTTAGGCCCGGTATTTCTTTCAAGCTTCTAACCTCATCAAGAAACCCGTTTTCCAACATCTGTTCAAAGCGAAGCGCTATTCTTTGATGAAGTTCTTTTCTGTCTTCAGGAAAGAGAGCGAAGGTCGGGATATTTAACTCCGTTCCTTTTACTTCTCCAAAAAAAGAAGTCAACGGACGCCCGGATAACTCATAGACCTCCATGGCCCTCGAAATTCTTTGTGTATCGTTTGGAGATAAGCGCTGGGCTGAGTCCGGATCGACTTTTTTAAGCTCCTCATATAGGAAAGGAAGGCCTTTTTCTTTGAGCAGATTAGCGATCTTCTCCCTTACTTCCGGTGTGCTCGTCGGTAATTCCGACAAACCTTCCCTCAGTGCTTTAGCGTAGAGCATTGTTCCGCCCACTATTATCGGCAGACGTCCTCTGGCTCTTATTTCTTTTACCAGTCTTTCGCAGTCGGAAACAAAACTTGCAGTCGAGTATGCCTCCGTAGGCTCAATAATATCGATGAGGTGATGAGGAACTTGTTCCAGCTCTTCTTTTGTGGGCTTTGCGGTTCCAATATTCATTTTTTTATAGACCAGTGCCGAGTCAATAGAAATAATTTCGCAAGGCACTATCTTGGCTGCCTTTAACGCAAGTGCAGTCTTTCCGCTGGCTGTCGGCCCGAGAAGCATCACCGCATCAGCATCTTTCAGTATTTGAGTCGTCAATTATTTTCCCCGCATAAAGAAGCCGTCGAGTTCTCGATGTGAAATTTGAACCCAGGTTGGACGCCCATGATTGCATTCGTCAGCACGATCAGTTTTTTCCATATCTCTTAAAACGGCATCCATTTCAGAGAGAGTCAAGAGCCGGTTTACGCGAATTGCAGAGTGGCACGCAATCGTTGCTAATACCTCATTTCGTTTTTCCGCAAGAACGGACGACTTCCCATACTTTCGCATGTCTTCGAGAACATCACGAACTAAGTCTTCGCCCTCTTTGCCGATTTTGGAGTCGAGCATGACCGGAGCTCCTCGCAAACTAAGCTGTGTCGGACCAACAGCTGATAAATCTAGCCCCAACTCGGCGATTTGGTCCCTACACTCTTCAAACACTGCCATCTGCTCTTCGGTAACGCTGAAAACATAGGGAATTAGGAATTGTTGAGTTACAACTTCTCGCCTGTCAAAACTTTTCTTAAGGCGCTCATATACGATTCTTTCATGAGCTGCGTGCATGTCGACGATAACCATGCCTTTATCATTTTCCGCAATGATGAAAGTACCCGCTATCTGTCCTACCGCCCTTCCCAAAGGCTGGTAGACCTCATTTTCTGTCTTTCCTTCTTCAGCGAAGTGAGAGGACGTGCCGCCTGAAAGATCCTCTGCCTCCTCGTCTGCCTTCATTGAGTGAATAGTCGTAGGGAAGTTGGACTGAGCAGACACAGCAGAACGCTCATTCTTTCCGTAAAAATCTAAGTAATGCTGGTAACCGTCATCTCCGCGCAATGTGTATTCTTTTCTCGGCGGAAAACTATTTTCTCCGGCGCTTCCGTAAGCCGTCCGTTTTGGCTCATCCTCCTGAAGCCCACTAAAGCTTTCCTTTTCCGTGAGTTCACCCGTCAATGGATCCGCAAGAACCGACTGCGAAATTGCGCTTTCGACTGCATGAAACACGAACTGGTGAATAGCAGATGAGTCTCGAAATCTAACCTCATTTTTTGTCGGATGAACATTAACATCTACCTTCAGCGGGTCAATCTCCAAAAACAGACAGTACAAAGGCTGAGAAGAACCGTGCAAAACATCTGCATAGGCTTGCCGCAGAGCATGAGTAAGCACCTTGTCCTTAACAAAGCGTCCGTTAACATAGAAGTACTGGCAGTCCGTACGGGTTTTAGCGGCAGTTGGCAAACAAACCCAACCGTACAATTTAACTGAAGGAGTTTCGGCACTGACAGTGCGATGAGCCTCTAAAAATTCTTTAGGCATCATGCGCTCTAACCTGGCCTCCAAAGTTGAAGGCGGCAGAGACAACACGCCTTTGCCATTTGCAAAAACTGAAAAATCTATCTCCGGGTTAGCCAAGGCGATGCGCTTGATACAAGTCAGGCAATGTGCCTGTTCAGTTGGTTCTCCTTTTAAGAATTTTCTCCGGGCCGGTGTTTTATAGAAAAGATCCGTGACCTCGATACGTGTTCCCTTCTTCAAAGCCGCAGGCGTAATTTCTTCTTTAAAAATAGAGAAACCATCTGACCCTTCAACTTTAGATGAGAGATGAAGATCAGCTACGCTGGCAATCGATGCTAAGGCCTCGCCTCGAAATCCCAAACTCGAAATAGATTCGAGTTCATCTAAATTTCTAACCTTACTTGTAGCATGACGTTTTAAAGCAAGCGAAAGGGACTCTTTCGGAATCCCGCAGCCGTTGTCCTGGATCAATATTCGTTTGATGCCGCCGCCGTCCAATCTAATTTCGATATGAGTAGAACCCGCATCAATGGCGTTTTCCAAAAGTTCTTTTACTACGGAGGCAGGTCTTTCAATAACCTCTCCGGCTGCTATTTGACTAATAAGCTGGTCAGGAAGCTCACGAATCTCCCGAAAAGCTCTTCTTTTTTCAGTTTCGATCATTCCGGTATTGTATATCCGAAAGTTTTTTCTGTTTTGCCATCTTCTTGAAAACAGAGAGAATTTTTCGGCTTTGAGTCTATTTCTCTTGAACCTGCTCTAGTACTTATCCTGCTTAGTGAAAAAATCCTTTTTCGTCTAGAATTACGTGGTCATGTGAATCACTGAGAAAGTTTTTGATGGAATTCCTTAACCTAGCGATTGAGCTTTTTAGAAACGCCGATCAATTTATTCTTCATGTTGCCGAGGCCTACGGGATCTGGATTTACATAGTTCTCTTCCTTATCTTCTTTGCAGAAACAGGCATTGTCATTTGCGCATTTTTGCCCGGTGATTCTCTCCTTTTTATTTCGGGGGCGGCCGCGGCAACCGGAGTCATGAACCCGATCGCTCTCATTCTGATTATTACAGCCGGTGCCATTGTCGGAAACACAACCAACTTTTACATCGGATCGTGGCTGGGTAAAAAAATCTACGACGGCTCGATTGGATGGATTGATCAATCTGCTCTTCAAAAGACACATTCCTTCTATGAAAAGCATGGCGGTAAAACAATTGTTCTTGCCCGTTTCGTTCCGATTGTTCGTTCCTTTGCTCCGTTAGTTGCGGGGGCAGCTCAAATGAACACCGTTAAATTTGAACTTTACAGCGGTTTCGGGGCCCTCTTCTGGGTAGGCTCTATCGTTGGAGCAGGATATCTTTTCGGCAATATCCCGTTTATCAAAAACAATCTTTCTCTGATTTTAATTGTCGGTATCTTGGCTGCACTCGGACCATTCACGATTGCCATGTGCATCCAATTGTGGAAAAAATACTTCGGTACCAAAACAAGTTAATTAATCGGCCTCAGAATATCCTTCAGCTGTCTCCCGCTCCCGGAAGACAGCTTTTCTTTTGAGCTCATCAAACTCAGCCTCTTGTTGATGAGCTCTTTTAACTCAAAAAATTTCTTCTTTTATTCCCAAGCGGGTACTACGGCACCCTTGAACTCCTCCTTAATAAACTTAGCCACTTCCGGAGATTGGAAGGCCTTCACAAATTTCTTAACTTGCTCATCGTTTGCATTATTAGCGCGAGAGGCGATGACAATCAAAGCGTACGGAGCATCCTTGGACTCAAAGTAAAAACCTTGTTTCTGAGGAGATAAAGAACCGCTGATTGCATAGTTCATCGGAATGCAAGCAAAATCAACATCCTCTAAACTTCTTGGCAACTGTGCAGCCTCGAGTTCTTTAAATTTCAATTTCTTCGGATTTTCAATAATCTCATGGACAGTAGCGGTACCACCGGCACCGGCTTTCAGCTGAATGAGGCCGGCCTGCTCGAGAAGAATCAGGGCTCGGCCCTCATTGGTCGGATCATTTGGGATGGCGACCGTTGAGCCTGCAGGAACCGTCTCCAGGCTCTTGATCTTGTTAGAGTAAAAACCCATCGGCTGTACCACTGCTTTGCCGATATTCTTAAGGTCGGTACCTTGCTGTTTGTTAAAGTTATTCAAGAAAGGTTCATGCTGATAGACAACCACGTCCAGAGCTCCTTCAGCCAGGCTCTTATTCGGCGTGATGTAATCGGTGAACTCAACTACCTTCACGTTTAGACCGTCTTTCTTTGCAACTTCAGCAGCTTTCTGCACATTTGCAGCGTGCGGGCCGGCAGTAGCACCCACCTTCAGCTCAGAAGGTTTCTTATCCTGGCATCCCGTCAAAGCCAAGGCGGAGACAATGACCAGAGAGGACAGCAACTTTAAGGTTTGTCTTTTTAACATGATGATTCCTTTGAAAGTAATAAGAAATTAGAAATGGAGATGTCTAGCGTGTCGCAACACTCGACGGACACGCGAATTTGATGAGAAACTGATTTCAACAATAACTTCTCGAACTCTGAGAAGGTTCTGAGAAAGTTTGTATGAGTTATAGATACTTTTATGCTTGTAATTGCCGAATTCATGATCTTTTGCTAATTAAATATATTTAAAAAATATATTTATTCTTTATAAAAATTTCGATAGAAAAATATAAAGACGCCCAAATCCTTTAAGGAAATTGGGTTAGCACATTCGGCACATTCGCAGAGAAAAATCAATAGCAGCAGCGGCGTTGGTAAACGCTTCATAGCCGGCTGTGTTATTGATATAAGACATTTGTTTTTGAACTTAATTTCGTTTCAACGAAAATTAGTTTATTAAAAAATTCGCGTTTTTTTCTTTTTCAAAATACTTTTTGCAAAAAGCCGGGTTTTCCCCGGCTTTTTGTTCATCATGAGCTTTCAGCAAAAATTATTTTTCAAATCTTGCTTCAAGAGCTGCAACGGCAGGAAGCGTCTTGCCTTCCAAGAATTCCAGGAAAGCGCCACCGCCTGTGGAAATGTAGGAGACTTTATCTGCTACATCGAAGGCCTTTGCCGCAGCAATGGTATCGCCGCCGCCGACAATACTGAACGCACCGGCCTTAGTTGCTTTCGCAATCGTACGGGCTAAGTCATGTGTTCCTTCCTTGAAGTTATCCATTTCGAATACTCCGAGAGGACCGTTCCAAATGATGGTCTTAGCACCATCCATCACGCCGCGAAGCATCATGCTTGTCTTAGGACCAACGTCAAGAATCATTTCATCATCTTGAATATCGTCAACGTCACAGATTCTGAAACCGGCGTCATAACCCATATGGCGGGCAACAACAACGTCAACCGGAAGCGGGAACGGAAGCTTTCCTTCCTTAGTTTTCATCACTTCCATAACCTTCTTGCATTCATCAACAAGTTCCGGTTCAGCCAAAGACTTGCCGATCTTCTTGCCTTGAGCAAGCAAGAATGTGTTAGCAATGCCGCCGCCGACAATTAAGGTGTCAACCAGCGGAGCCAAGTGAATCAAGATGGTAAGTTTAGTAGAGACTTTAGATCCGCCGACAACAGCAACAAGCGGATGTTCAGCGCCTCCGACGGCTGCAGTCAAAGCATCGATTTCTTTTGCAAGAAGAGGACCGGCGCAGGCAACTTTAGCGTACTTAGCCATACCTTCTGTAGTGGCTTGAGCACGATGGGAAGTACCGAAGGCGTCATTGACGTAAATGTCGCAGAGAGCAGCCATTTTCTTGGACAGCTCTTCATCATTTTTCTTTTCACCGACGTTTCCGCGGCAGTTTTCAAGAACAACGACTTCACCGGGTTCAACATCAACACCGTCAACCCAGTTTGTAGCAAACTTAACTTCTTTGCCGAGAAGCTTGCCAAGGTAATCAGCTACGCCCTTTAAGCTGTCGTTCTCAGTAAGTTCGCCTTCTTTAGGACGGCCGAGGTGAGAGCAGACCATAACGGCAGCGCCGCCTTCCAAAGCCATATTGATAGCAGGAAGAGACTCACGAATGCGGTGGTCGTCGGAAATTCTGCCTGTCGGACCGCGAGGCACGTTTAAGTCAGCACGGATGAAGACTCGCTTACCCTTAAGTTCGCCGTTTTTGGCTAATGACTCTAATGTCTTAACTTTCATTTCTAATCCTGTAAATAGGAAACCCGAAGATTTCTTCGGGCTCCAAATCGAACTAATTACTTGGCGTTATACATTGCGGTTGCTGTGTCGAGCATGCGGTTGGAGAAACCCCATTCGTTGTCATACCAAGCAACGGCTTTCACGAGAGTTCCGTCGATAACCTTAGTCAAGGTTGCATCGAAAATAGAAGAATACGGAGAATGGTTGAAATCAGAAGAAACTAGAGGCATTTCGTTGTAGCCCAAAATTCCTTTGAGTTCTTTAGATTCAGAAGCTTCTTTAAGAATCTTGTTAACTTCTTCTACAGTTGTCGGACGAGTTGCGTTGAAAGTTAAATCGCAGACGGAAACGTTGATTGTCGGAACACGCATTGCGTAACCGTCAAGCTTGCCTTTCATTTCAGGAATAACTTCACCGACTGCCTTAGCAGCGCCTGTCTTAGTCGGGATGATGTTATGGCCGGCAGCTCTGGCTCTTCTCAAGTCTTTGTGCTTAACGTCTGTCAAAACCTGGTCGTTTGTGAAGGCATGAACGGTTGTCATCATGCCGTCTTCAATACCGATTTTTTCCATCAAAGGCTTAACAAACGGAGCCAAGCAGTTTGTTGTGCAGGAAGCATTGGAAACAACAACGTCGCTGGCTTTCAATACGTCTTGGTTAACACCGTAAACGATGGTGGCATCAACATTTTTGCCGGGACAGGCGATCAATACTTTCTTTGCTCCGGCTTCGATATGAGCCATGCAGCTTTCTTTATCGCGGAAAGCGCCTGTGCACTCTAACACGATATCAATATCCAAATCTTTCCAAGGGAGCTTACGCGGATCACGTTCGGAAACCATCTTGATGCGGTCGCCGTTAACAACGAGATAGCCGTCGTCCCAGGCTACATCGCCGTTGAATCTACCATGAGCTGTATCGAACTTAGTAAGATGGACTGTGGCTTCAGGTTTGGCTGTATCGTTGATAGCGACAATTTTCATGTCAGGCCATTTCTTTTCTTCATAGAAAGCACGAAGAACCATACGGCCGATACGGCCATAGCCGGTAATTGCTACTCTGATAGTCATCTATTATTTCCCCTTGTTAAGTGTGGTTTTAACAGTATTCACGATATTTTCAACAGTGAATCCATAAAGTTTAAACAGATCCTTGGCAGGTGCGGACTCTCCGAATTGATCGAGTCCGATTACAGTGCCGTTGCCTTTGACGTATTTCCACCAAAGTCCTGTGGAAGCAGCTTCGATAGCCACGATTGGCAAGCCGTTGCCCAAAATGTCAGTCTTATAGGCTTCATCTTGGCGATCAAATACGGTTGTGGAAGGCATGGAAACCAAACGAGCCTGGATATTTTCAGCAGTCAAAATCTTTCTGACTTCGGCGGCAAGTGCTACTTCGCTGCCTGTAGCCAAAAGAACAACCTCGGTCTGTTCTTTGCCTGCAGGAGCTTCTTCCAAAATGTAGGCGCCCTTTGCGATGTCATCTGCGTTAGTTTCTTCTCTAACCATGAAAGGAAGGTTCTGACGGGAGAAAATCAAAGATGTCGGGCCGTCCTTTCTTTCGATAGCGCTCTCCCAAGCAATAACGGTTTCAACCGTATCGGCCGGTCTCCAAACATCCATGTTCGGGATCAATCTCAAGCTGGCCAAGTGTTCAATCGGCTGATGAGTCGGGCCGTCTTCGCCTAAACCGATAGAGTCATGGGTGTAAACGAAAATTGTTCTGAGCTTCATCAAAGCTGCCATTCTCATGGCATTCTTCTCATAGTCCGAGAATGTCAGGAAAGTTGCGCCGTATGGAATGAATCCGCCGTAAAGAGCAATACCATTCATGATGGCGCCCATACCAAATTCACGCACGCCGTAGTTGATGTGACGGCCAAGCATGTTGTCTGCTCTTAAGGCCTGTACACCGTTCCAGTTGGTTAAATTGGAACCAGTAAGGTCAGCAGAACCGCCGACTAACTCAGGCAAGTGCGGTGCCAACTCATTCAAAGCCATCTGGCTAGCTTTTCTGCTGGCGACCGTTTTTTCTTCTTCAACAGCCTTCAAGATGGCATTGAAAGCAACATCATCCCAATCAGCAGGAAGTTCCCCGGCCATTCTGCGTTCTAACTCAGCAGCAAGTTCGGGATAAGCTTCCTTGTATTTTGCATAAAGGTTATTCCATGCAGCTTCTTCCATGTCGCCTTTAGCTCTGGAATCCCAAGCTTCATAAACTTCTGCAGGAATTTCAAAAGGACCGTATTCCCAGCCGATGGCTTTTCTGGTTACTGCAATCTCTTCATCCCCGAGTGCTTCTCCGTGGGCTTTGCTGGTGCCTTGTCTATTGGGAGAGCCGAAGCCAATGATGGTTCGGCAGTCAATCAAAGTCGGTTTGTCGGACTTCTTAGCCTGAGCAATTGCTTCGGAAACCGCTTCGGCGTCATGACCGTCGATCGGGCCGATTACATTCCAGCCATAGGATTCAAAACGTTTGCGGGTATCATCAGCGAACCAGTATTCAACCTTTCCGTCGATAGAAATACCGTTATCATCATAAAGAGCGATAAGTTTATTGAGCTTCCAAACGCCGGCCAAAGAGCATACTTCATGGGAAATTCCTTCCATCAAGCATCCGTCTCCGAGGAATGCGTAAGTGTAGTTGTCGATGACGTCAAAACCAGGACGATTAAATTCGGCAGCCAGCATTTTTTCTGCTAAAGCAAAACCGACAGCGTTTGCAATTCCTTGTCCCAGTGGTCCTGTAGAAGTCTCTACACCTGGAGTTACACCAACTTCCGGATGTCCCGGGGTTTTGCTGTGCAGCTGACGGAAATTCTTGAGGTCATCAAGGCTCAAATCGTAGCCAGAAAGATGAAGAAGCCCGTACTGAAGCATGGAACCGTGACCGTTGCTTAACAAGAAACGATCTCGGCCGATCCATTTCGGATTATTTGGGTTGTGACGAAGATGATTTTTCCAGAGGGCAACTGCGATATCTGCCATTCCCATCGGCATTCCCGGGTGGCCAGACTTTGCCTTCTGTACTGCGTCCATGGCTAATGCACGTAAAGCATTAGCCATAGTCTTAGCGGAGACTGATGATGTCATGATAGAAAGATAAATATATTTAAAAACCTGCCATAGGGCAGGAAGTTCAAGACTCTGCCATTTTACCAAGATGAGTACGCATATAACATACTGAACTTAGTTCAAAATATTTCAAAGTAAAGCTCTTGAGGCAAAGAGACGACAAACAGTATTATTCTTACTTAATTCCACAAGAGAAGTTCGTAAATTTATGCCGAGATTTTATGTTCCCGACACCGCTTATAAAGTCGGCGAAGAAGTTGTTTTGCCTCCGGAGGCCGTACACCACGCAATGAGAGTTTTGCGCATGCGCGAAGATGATGAGGCCGAACTTTTTGACGGCAACGGAAATTCAGCAAAAGGCACAATCCACTTTGCTAAAGACTTCGCATCCGTAAAGATTTTAGAAACTGCTTACACGCAGGAAAACTCTCTAAAAATCGTCCTTCTTCAGTCCTTAGTCTCTAATGAAAAAATGGACTGGATTGTCGAAAAAGCCTGCGAACTCGGAGTAACGGAACTTATCGTTTTTCCGGCCGATCGCTCGGAAGTAAAGTTAATTGGAGACAAACTTCTTAAAAGAATGGAACGCTGGAACAAAATAGTCGTCTCAGCGTGCAAACAATGCAAAAGAAGTGCTTTGCTTAAAGTTTCCTGGCTTTCCTCCCTCCAAGATTTCAATCCTGAAGGAATCCAGAAAAATTTCATCATGATGCCTCAAGCAACTCTTTCAGAGAAAGCAGAAGAAAAAATAGAGTCAGTTTCTTTTGCAATCGGACCTGAAGGCGGTCTTTCCCAACGAGAGATCCAGCTTCTGACGGAGAAAGGATTTGAGCCGAAACAGCTAGGCCGATTCGTTTTCAGAACTGAAACCGCCGGTATTGTGGCGGCCTCTTATGCCCACACATTGTGGGACTGGAATTAAGATCCTTTTGATGGACACATGCTATAAGAGCTTTTCTTCGCGGAAGAAAAGCTCTTGAAAAATGTGGTTAGAAAAATTAATTTGTAGCACTCACACTACCATCAGGATTGATGTGAGTGGAATATGAAGCCAAGTGTTTAGTTTCATTAGCCGGGAGAACCCTCTTCCCGCTTCTCGCCATTTTTAACGCCGTCGAAACATCTCCGGAAATCGCATAACGAAGATTGTCTCTCATCACCAAGACCTTATTCCCGTAGCCCTTGTCAGTTCTATGATTTGCGGCGCCAACGTAGAATTTCAGACCTTTAGCCAGTGAACCTGTTTTGTTGATGTACTCTCGTAAAATCTCAGTGCCTACTTCAATTCCAGCCTCAATATTGTTGGCTGCTTTCAGACCTCCAAAACGTTTGTATTTCGAAGTATGCACACGCACATGAACCTGCATCAAACCTTTAGCTCCTGCAGCACTTTTAGCATTCGGATTAAAAGAAGATTCAATAGCAATAATTGACAGAATCAACAAAGGGTCAATGTCGTATTTCTTTCCGGTAATGAAAGCCTGAGCTACCGCTTCTTTAATATCTTGTTCCTTTGCTTTAGTAAAGTATTTTGATATGAAAGATACAGCACGCTCTTGAATGACAGACAATCTGTCTTCTTCATTTTCTTGAGCAACAAACGGCTCCAGATCCAAATTCAAATAAGAAAGGACCTTTTGACTAGCCGCCTCTGAGTTAGCCTCAGTAGCAGGTGCCTCCACACAAAGCGAGTTTATGTAGTAGGTAAGAAGACAAAAACCAGCTGCCACGAGAACAAACTTGCGAAACTTGACGGCTGCGCTCATTGTTTTTGACCAACGGCGACCAGCTGTCACAACACCGGCTCCTTCGGATAGTGTATTTTTATCAATCATTTAAAAATTATCTCATAGGGTTTTTCTCTTGAAAACCAATGAGAAGCAATGATTAAGTGAAATTGTGTAGGCAGATGCAATTAAATGTGACGCCTAAATTGGGGATGCTTTCCTCTTGAAATTTTTCCTTCAACCTTTGACCTTAGTAGGTTCAATCCAAAATCTTGAGAAAAAAATTGGCCATTTTGGGTTCTTGAGGTTGTTAAATATATTTACATTTTGTCGAACACGGTTACCTTTCTATCTTGCTCAAGCCTGCAAAACCCAAGTTAGCAATTTAGTAATACTATAGCTTTGTCAAAAATCCTTCTGACAGAAGCAATCTCCATTCGATATCCGCCTTTATTTGGTGTCCTTTTTGAGAGGTTCTTCTTCTCCGCCACCACTGCTTTCAGAGGACAAATAAGCGAACAGAACCATTAATACCATTGCAATAATTGAACAACCGCGTACAGCAAGTTCTGCCCCGAAAAACTTTGCCGAGAGACCCAAAATCAATTGTCCTACCGGAACAAGTCCCAGCATCACGGCTAAGTACATGGCAGAAAACCGTCCCCGATAAATGTTGGGAGCTTTACGCTGAACGGCGTTATTAGCAGCCGCCAAAGAAAAAGTTAATGCGGCGCCGGCAACTAAAGCGCAAATCCATTGGGAACCTAAAGACTCCAGTGCCGGAAGTACGGCAAAACCGATACAAGTGATCCACCCGCCCATCCAGACAGTGGTGACGTGATTAATGATTCGCTTGTTTTTCTGCATGAGCACGGCAGCAGCTACTGCTCCAAACCCCAAACCGGAAGACATAGAACCGAAACTTACCAGCTCAGAACCTTTCAATGAAATAGCCGGTAAAAGCGCAACAGACGGCATCACTAATATGGAAAGACAGGCAACCTGAGGCAAAACTTCTTTAAGTACTTGGTACTTAGCAAAAAGTTGTCGGGACGTCATCCCCGTGCTTTCTTCTCTTTCCTGTTGTGTCGTTGCATTCGGAATGCGGACCACGGCCATGATGTAGATCATCGGGATAAAGCAAATCGCATTCATGGCAAAGCACCAGCTGTTGCCGACTGACTCAATAATTGCAACTGCTAATAAAGGTGCAAAAGAACGTGCTACGTTCATAATCAGCGATTGACGGGCTACAGCTTGGGAGACAGTTTCTCCGCTTTCGACCAACATTGAGTGCAGAGCCGGACCGTCAACGGAACTGATTATTCCGAAACACAAAGCTAATACGGCCAAGATAGTTGGAGTCAAATGATTGTGATAAGCCAAGAAAGCCGTTATTGCCGCAACACAGCAACCCAAAGTCTGAGTAACTAAAAGAATTTTGTGTCGATGAAAACGGTCGGCTACTTGCCCGGCCAAGGGAGCAAGCGGAAGAGTCGGCAGAGCAGAAAGCAATGCGATTGCACTTAGCCATATAGGCGAATGAGTAAGCGTCCATACCACCCATGACAGTGCCATCCCATGGACAAAACGCCCTAACGTCGAAAAGCTGTATGCATACCAAAAGTAACTTTTCCCTTTCAACGCTCATCCTCTCTTTCTCTGTATTCAGCGAAATATTCTAGATTAGTTATGAGCTGTACGGTAAAACCCGATATCCTTCTTTCCAAAAAAAAACCGGTCATACAAAATGGCCGGCTGCTTAAAAACAAAAGCTAGGATTTCATGTCAAATCTTTTCTATACGTCCATGAGTTTTTCCAATTCCTCTCTATTTCCTGCTAACTCTGGTTTCTCGGACAAGATAACCATTAATTTAAGACGAGCTTTCGCAGCTGAGGTTTCTCCTCCGCGGATAGCCCCCTTGTTTCTGCTGTCAGTGACGGAACCCGGATAAGCGTAGACCTGGTAAGGACGGCCTCCGTGAGTTCGGGTAGTTATGACGACTACAACACCTTTATCCGTTGCGTCTTTAATTCCTTCTACCATCATCGGCGGAATATTTCCTCTGCCGAATCCTTCAACAATGATGCCTTTGCAGCCTTTTGCGACAGCGTAATCAATGTAATCTCGGCCGATACCTGTCTGGGCCGGTACGATATCAACGCGTGCCGTGAGAGCTTTAGGAGCAAAGGTTTGACGGTTCAATGGTTCTCTTCTGAATACAACTCTGTCCACATCGCAGTAACCAATGGGTCCCCACCATGGAGAGGCAAAAGTAGCAGGATTGGCAGAATGAGTTTTGCGGACTTGGCCGGCTGCATGAATAGTTTCATTGAGGAGGACCATCACGCCCTTCCCTCTAGCTTCCTCGCTAGCTGCTGTCTTTACTGCGCAATAGATATTTGCGGGACCGTCAGGGCTGGTGTCTCCGGCACCTCTCATTGCAGCGGTAAGTACAACTGGCTTTTCGCCTTGGTGAAGCAAATCCAGCATATAAGAAGTTTCTTCCACTGTGTCAGTACCATGCGTAACTACGGCGCCTGCAACTTCCTCGCTTTCTAAAGCTTCATTAATCATTTTTGAAAGCTGGAACATCATCTCGGGAGTCATTCCCGGGCTAGCGATATTGGAAAACTCACGCACTTCAACATCAGCGACTTTGTCTAAACCCGGGACAGCTGCTGCCAAATCTTCTCCGCTCACGGCAGGAACAAGACCATTAACCTTAGGATCGTATTTCATGGCAATTGTGCCACCGGTTGTAAATACGATAACTTTCTTCTTTCCGCTCATTCTTAACTCCTTATAGATTGAATTGTTTCTTGATCTCAGCTAAGCGCACAGACGCTTCTTGTTTTCTTCCGTTTAAAACTTCGATTCCTTCAATGATTAAATTTACATATCTGTCTACATCATCTAAGGAAAGCGTAGGAAGGACTTCTTGTTCTAACTGACTGTTCGGAATAAATAAGCTTAATACACAGCTGGTTCCGGGAATACAGCCCACTCCGCCCATTACCTTATGGATAGAGTTAGACATGAAAGTCGTTCCACCTAAGTCTTCACTCGCAAATCTATTAAGTTCTGCAGCTATCTTTACCTTTTCAAAGGAAGTAGTGGCGACTGAAAACTTCTTCCCGAGTTCCTGAATGTACTCTCCTTGCTCTTTGGTGAGGGACTCCATGGCATTCTCAGATCTGCGCAGCAGCTCAGGACGATAAATTGCTGGGTAACCTAGATTTTCGGCACCCTTCAAAAGACATTCTGCAACCACTGAGTTGTCATGTTCCTCGTTTCCTCTGATAAGGAAAGTAGGCTTAGTAATTTCTGATGACACAGGTTGTGCACAAACTTTTCCTTCGATTACAAACGAAGGCAAACCATCAAGCCCGAGCTTTTGCATCAGCTCAATCTTGCCAAAGAGGTTTACATTACCTTCAATGTCTTCATTCGGCCCTAGTCCTCCGATGGAAGCGTTAGACAGGCCCATTACTGAAACATTAATGCCGTTAATGTTTAATCTGGTTCCAATAACTTTGCCGCAATTGCCTTCGACTTCTTCATCCGAGGACAAGAAAAATTCGGGGTACTGCTGCAAAAAGCTATCCATTGCAGCATTTGCCACGGCTGTCTGAAAAGCAACCGGAACTTCCATGGCACCTTGCCCTAGAATTCTTCCAAAAGTTTCGCATGCAATAGCTTGAGAATTTATAGCTTGTTTTCCGAGAGCATAAGAAGAAAGTCTTTTTTCAAAAGCTGTAATACCTCTTCTGGCAAACGCCTTCCCTATTCCTCCGCTCTTGGTTTTAACTTCAAAATAGGCGTCTTGACGCCCGGTTTTAACGTTTATTTCTACTATTTCCAAATCAATGCCCGTTGCTCTTTGAAGCATCGCAGTCACTGCACTCAACCCTCCTGAATCGTCTTGAATAAATCCAAGATGGCTATTTGCATGACCGCATCCGGCGTGTCCCACAATTCCCAGCTCGCTTTTGCCCTCTTTAATTAATTTAATCATTGACGCTCCCAAAAAGGCGAGAGACTTCAAATCCCTCGCCTATTTCAAAATTAGAGAATAGAAAGTGCCATGGAAATGCACAGTGCTACGAAGCAACCAAAGAGAATGGAAGGTCTTTGGAACAAGTTAGCTGGTTTAAGAGCTGAGCCAGGTACCACCGGAATAACTGTAGCCAGAGCTGCAACCGGACCGCCTGTCAAGAAGTATTGAATCAAAGATGCACCGGATGCGGCAGCGAAAGCAGCGGCAAAAGGATCAGCACCTGAAGCGAGTACTACTTGGAGGAAAGGAATAACTACAGCAACGGATGCTCCGTAAGATTGAGTCATGAAGCCGGTAACGAAAGATACGCAGAACATGATCAGGATCGGAGAGAACGAAAGCATCGGAGCTGCAAATGTAGAAATCGTATCTGCCAAACCAATCTGCTTAATAACCGTGCTCATGAATAAGAAGCCGATAGTTGCAACCAACGGAGTAGCAATAAGTCCAACACCTTGCATCATGGTCTGTTCGGAGGACTTCATATCCTTATGGGCAAGAACCATCACGACCAATGCTGAGGCCAAACCTACTAAGAAGATAGGCAAGCCAAGTACGAAACCAACCACTAAAACAATGAATGGGAGAAAAGCTCGGAAGGAGGTGGTCTTGTACTCTTTATTGTTAATCTCGGCCATGACTGCCAGTCTGTCTTCTTCAGAAATAGTGACACCGCGCTTGTGCATGTCACGGACAACACGAAGGCAGGACATGAAGAAAATTGAAAGAGCCGCAACTAAGCCAAGAACATTGAATAAACCGTAACCAATACCTGCAGTCGCCAGAATTGCTACCTGAGTTGGATGTGTAAAGCCGGCCAAGTTGCCGATATGGCCTGCGTGGCCCTGAATACCGGCGACCTTGTTCGGATCAACGCCTAAACGCACAGCAGCAGGACCTGTAATCACAGCAGTAATAA
Source organism: uncultured Turicimonas sp. (assembly GCF_902477955.1). Classification (NCBI taxonomy): domain Bacteria; kingdom Pseudomonadati; phylum Pseudomonadota; class Betaproteobacteria; order Burkholderiales; family Sutterellaceae; genus Turicimonas; species uncultured Turicimonas sp. Next base: position 41,973 of record NZ_CABSJB010000003.1, read on the forward strand.
CCGGCTGGGTAAAACCGGTTAAAGCACCGATACATCCGGCAGCAATACCGCCTGCGGTACAGACACCGGGGCCCCCGCCAATTTTATTTCCAACACGAACGATATCGCGAACGATAACATCCAAGAAACCGGTGGCCTGCATGATACCGATAAAGAGCAAGATGCCCGTCATATCTGCAATAACCGGATTCAAGCCGGAGTTAATCATTTTTGCGACTGTAACCGGAGCGCTTCCCGCAAGCGGGAAGCCGGCAACAATGGCGGAAATAGCCGCACCGGTAATAGCAGTAATGTAAATAGGCGTTAGGCCTGTAATCATAACTATTAGCGTCAATACCATTATGCATTGAGCTATGACGATTTGAGTTGTCATTTTTTCTCCAATGGATTTGAGTTTTGAGATTCCCTCAAGAAAATGATCTCAAGATCGCATTGCAGCTCAATAACAAAACTTTTAAAAATATTGCAAAAAAATTGCTAAATCTCAGTAATTACGCCTAACCAAGAAAGATGGACAAAAATAATGCTTTACTGCCGAAGAGTTATTCTTCCAGGAGAAGGTATCCGACGCTCGAATATGCTCCAATCACATCCCTCGTCAAACCGGCTTGCTCGAGCTTTCTTCGAATTCGAGCAAATGTAACCCTTAAGTACTGAACTTCTCCTATGTATTCGTCCCCCCAAACTGTTCTCAACAGTCTTTCGTGGGTTAAAACTTCTCCCGGATGTTTCATTAATTCAAAGAGTAATCGGAATTCTCTGTCTGTCAGCTTCACGTGTTCGTCGCCGACCATACAGTCTCTCTGAGAAAGATTAAGAGACAAATTGCCGCTTACCAAAACTTCTTGAGCCGGCCTTTGCACTGGCTTCACTCTTTGGCTTCTGCGAAGCACGGCTCGAATTCTCTCCAAAAGTTCTTGGATGTAAAACGGTTTAGAAATGAAGTCGTCGGCTCCTTCTCTAAAACCTTCAATAATCGTGGGTCTTTCATCTTTTGCTGAAAGAATAATGACGGGAACGTCTGAATACTTTCTTAATTGCTTTAACATTGCCATCCCGTCCATTTCCGGCATCATCAAATCAAGAAGAATCAAATCGGGTTTATTTAAAGAGTGATTAAAAACCTCCAATGCTCGCTTCCCGTCTTCTGCCTGGACGACGTCGAATCCTTCAAAAGCCAGATTAGTGCTAATCAGTCTTCTGATCTTTGTTTCATCATCAACCACCAGAATCAAAGAATTATTTGGATTCATACTGCCAACCTCAACTTAAAAGTAGTCCCTGTTCCTTTATTTCTTTCAGCCCAAATTCTGCCGCCGTGAGCTGCCATAATGCCGCGACAAATGGCTAAGCCTAACCCAGTTCCTCCCACTTTTCTATCCGCACCCATTTCTACTTGATAGAAAGAATCGAATATCTTCGAGAGATAGTTCTCCTTTACTCCTATTCCGTTATCTTGGAAAGCAATTTCTATTTCTTCTTTTACCAGACGAACCGTTACATGGCAAACCGGCTCCAATTTCGATCGATAGCGCGCCGCGTTACCAAAGATATTGATAAATACTTGAATCAGTCTGTCTTTGTCTGCCTTTAAAAATTCTGCACCTTCTTGGATTTGGGTTGTGATTTTTAATTCGGGATAATGTTGGCTGACGGCGCCGATAGCCTGATCAAGAAGGCGTCTAACGGAGTAAATCTTGGGACGGAGAACAATGGAGCCTGCCTCTATTCGAGACATATCCAACCAATCTTCAACCAGGCGCTGCAGTCTTGAACTCTCTTCTAGCATCTCCGAGAGCAATTCATGAGCAAATTCAGTATCTCTTTGGATAAGCTGCCGTTGAAGAGTCTCGACTTGAAGTCTCATTGTTGTCACAGGTGTTTTTAACTCGTGAGCAACCATCGAGACCAAGTTCTTTTTCATCCTTTCCATTGCTATATCTTGAGATATATCTCTTATTAAGAGACCGCGGCGTCTTCCGGAAAACCCGTAAAAGCCGGGAACGTTAAAAGCCGATGTTTCAATGAAAAAATCAGAATCCGTTGTGCTTGAATATCTTCGAGGACGCTCTTCTTGTTTGTCGAAACCTTCCTCTCCAAGTTCTGACGAACGGAATAGAGAAGAAAATAATTCTTCAAAATTTGGAACTTCCTGTTCCGGCATCAATCCTAAAAGGCGTCGAGCTGCTTTATTCCCATAAAGAAGGCTTCCTGTCTTTCCCACCAAGATAACTCCCTCAGTCATTGATTCCATCAAAGCCGTAAAACGGGAGGCTGAGGTTTTCAAGGAAGAATACATTTCTTGGTTATCCATAACAATTGCAATGGAATGGGCAAGCCTTAGAAGAGGACCGGAAGCAAACGATGAAGCATTTCCTTGTCCGCAATCAAAATATAAATAACCCAATCTGCTTCCGTCATTGGCTTTTACAGAGATGTACTGAAACACACTATCTGTAAGCATCTCCTTGGAAAAGAAAAGGGTAGGAATAGAAAAAATATCTTTGAATCGATTAATAGTTTTTGCGATAACAACGTCTACCGAGTCCTCCAGAGGAGCTAATAGCAGCTGCAGACTCTTCAACTCTTCTTTTCTTTGGTTTAAAGAAGCGGTACGTCTTTCAACTTGCTCACTCAATGCTTCATTAACAGATTCAAGCCTTTTTTGGCTCATTAGAACTGTGGCCGCCATTTCTTCGAACTTAGTTGAAAGAAGCTGCAACTCTAAAGGCGCAGTCTCTTTAAACACGTCGTCCATTTGAGAAATTTTGCCGGTTTTCTCAAATGCGCTGAACTGCTCAATCAACTTATGAACCGCTTCGTTGAGCTGTCTTCCTAAGACAGTCCCAACCACAAAGGCTGCGAGAATTGCTACCAACAGGAAAATACCTGAAGTCGTTAGTGATGAAAGAAGTTGTCTATCTCGAATTGCCAGAGGCTGACCCACAGCTAAAAGAAGATCGCCCGGAGAAACTTTCATGGCTGTTATTACTTGGGCTTCATTTCTTTTCTTGTCTGTTCTCCAAACGGCCGGGGAATTTTTTATTTTTTCAGTAGCCTCTTTGTAGAAGTCTTTTCCCCCTAGAGGGGAAAATGTAAAGTTCTCTCTTTTGATAGGTTTCTGAAAGAAACTCTGTCCTGAACTGTCGAGAAGCTGAATAGAGAACGGTTCGAGACCGATAATATGATCGAACACTTCAGAAAAATATTTTTCAGAGACGCAAGTTGTCAGCCAATAACCTTGGAGACGTAGCTCCTCTTTCACGGGAGAACCAAAGCAATACTGCGGGTGAGCACCTCCCGTATATTTATAAAATTCAAAGTCGCTCTTGGCGTATCGGAACTTTTGACGAAGTAAATGAAATAATCTTTCATCTTCGGGGCCGAGACTTTCCGGCTTCTGGAGACTAATAGTCTTGTCGCGAGAATCCTCTTGAGTTGGGACGAGGAAAAGAGAATTAAACGATGTCTGACGCGTAACTCTAGTCTGAGCCCACTCTTTAAAATAACTTTTAGGATTCTGTAAATGAATTGATAGTGAATCCAAACTTGAATCCAAAAATGATCGGATAGTTTCGATTTCATTCGAAAGCTGCCTTCCTAGCTGCTCCATTACTGCTATCTGCCTGACATCATTTTCCTCATTTTCTCTTTGAATCTGATTCAGGTGCATGAAAGCCAGCATAAACAATGGCATTAACGCTGTCCAGGTAATTGCTCGGGTCAAATAACCGCGGAAATCTTTCTGGATCATCTGCTCTTCCACTCGGACTTTTACAGTGGTAGGCAATGGAACTGAGAAACTAGGATTGGGAGAAGGCATTTTGTAAAATCCTCTTTTTTCGCCATTTTTGCATAGTGAAAATCTTTTGGTAAGTGTCCTTCTCATTTTTATTCACTTGCAACCTTTCTGGTGATTACCCCGAAAATGTATCCCGAGATACAGTCCTACCCTTTTTCGTGTAAAGAAGGTTACGGACAAAACAAGCTTACTCGGAGCAAAATACTCCTCATGGTGATTAGCAAAATTAGCTCGATGATTCAAAGAGTTATTGCTGTTAGCACTTAATTCCAAGGAGACTATATAAATGAAAAAACTGCTCACTATTGCCGTTTTAGCCACATTGTCCACAATGACATATGCCGCCGACAAAGTTATCGACACTGACATCGTTGTCGTCGGTCAAGGCGCCGCCGGTACAGCAGCTGCTTTCGCAGCAGGCGAACTTGGCGCTAAGGTCGTCGGATTAGAAAAGAAAGGACTCCCGGGCGGAACAGGCAACTTCTCTGAAGGTATCTTCGCTGTTGGTACAAAGATGCAGCGTGATTACTATATTCCTCTTACAAAGGACGAAACCTTTAAGAAGATCATGAACTATGGTCACTGGAGAAGCAACGCTCGTCTCGTAAGAGCTATCGTTGACAAATCCGCTGACACTGTTGACTGGATGATCAAGCACGGCGTTAAGTTTGAAAAACTTACAACAAACTATCCTGGCGGCCTCTACACTTGGCATATTTATGAAGGCCGCGGAGCCGGTTGGATTAACCTCTTCCAGAAGAAGTCCAAGAGCGATTACGGTGTTGAAGTCCTTTTCAATACACCTGCTGAAAAACTCCTTATGAAAGACGGTAAGGTTGCCGGCGTCATTGCAAAAGACAAAGACGGCAATACAGTTACTGTCAATGCTAAAGCCGTCATCATCGCAACCGGCGGTTTCGCTGACAACCCCGAAATGATGAAGAAGTACACACGTTTCCCAAATACTGACGGCTTAGCACAGTCCGGTAAAAACGGTGTAGGTATTCAGATGGCTTGGTCTGCCGGCGGCGGTAAAGAAGGCTTGGATGTTCAGCAGTCTTATCGTCCGGGCCCAAGAGGAGTAGGAACGACAAACCACGTTTCTGCCACTGCTAAGCAGCCTCATCTTTGGCTTACACCGGGCGGAGATCGTTTCTGCGACGAAACAATTATGGGCGACTGGCCCGCAGCCGGAAACGCTCTTGAAAGAATTGGTGGCCAGATGTGGGTTGTTTATGACAACAAGAACCTCAATTCCATGAAGCATGACGGTATCGTCCAGGGCGTCGGCGTAATGGTTCCAATCGGAGCAAAACTCACCAAATTCGAAGAAGAATGGCCGGCAGCTGAAAAAGCAGGTTGGGCAGTAAAAGCCAATACATTGGAAGAATTGGCCAAGAAGACCGGCATGGATCCTGAAAAACTGAAAGCCAGCGTTGAACAATACAACAATGCTGCAGAAGTTCGCCATGACGCACTCTTCGCTAAAGATCCGCAGTACATCTTCCCGGTTAAAGAAGGTCCTTTCTACGCAATCAAGAGCGTTGCCTCCTCTCTCGGTACACTCGGCGGCATCAAAGTTAACGATCGTCTCCAAGTCGTCACCGACAAGGATAAAGTTATTCCTAACCTCTACGCAGCAGGTTCCGACGTGGGCGGTATGTACGGTGACTCTTATGACCTCTTGATGGCCGGCTCTACCATTGGTTTTGCTGTTAACTCCGGCAGAATCGCTGCAGAAAGTGCTGTCAAAGATCACAATATCGGCAAAAAATAAAAAATAGTTTCTCCTGAACTGAACGGAAGCCGCCCTCGGGCGGCTTTCGTTTTGGCTGAAACGGTGTAAAACCGACTTTTCAAAACTTGGTGCACGTGAAAAAATTGACCCGTCCAATATTGAAATAAGAAACAAATGCGTCAAATTTTTCATGCCCTTCCCTGGATCCCTCCGAAGGAACCGCGAGAAGTCGCTGAGCTGTTCTCCCAGTATGGCGTTCCGCTCACTTATAAGTCAGGTCAGCTGCTTAAAAGCCGCGGAGAAAACAACAAACTATTCCTGATAACAAAAGGAGCTGCTGCCTATTACATCGCTGACAGATATAAAAGTCACCCAAGCGTTCTCAACTTATTAATTCCTGGCAGATCCGCCTGTGATCTGTCTGCTTTGACTGAAACCAAAGTCAATGTGACGACGCGTGCAATCGGCCCTTGCGAAGTTTTAGCCATGCATCCCCATTTGATTTCCAAATTTATGCTTGAACATTCTGAATTCAGTCTTGATTACGCCAAACATGTAGTTTTCAAACAAGAATGTTCAATAGAGGCTATGGTGGCTAATTTCACATTAGAACCGGCAGAGCGGCTCAGGCGCTTACTCAAAGTTCTTCTAATCAGCTATGAAAAACCGATCCCGTCAAATTCTTGGATTCGGATTCCTCTTGACTTAACGAACGAGCAGTACGGTTCCGTCGTAAATTTGACTCGTGTCTCCGTAAGCAGACTCTTTTCGGATTGGACCTCTAAAGGTCTTCTGAAAAAGAGCGGACGCACTGTGTATGTGATGTCTTCACTGTTCGATAATATGTACGATTGGGTTAAGTAATTTTTCGGCCGGCGTTTCCTCACCTTTGGAGAAGCATAAAAAAATGAATGTAGTTATTACAACATTAAATTTCACAGAAACAGCTCTCAGCAAGCTTAAAGAAGCAGGACTGAATGCATGGAAGTACAGCGGACCTGCCTTGGGTGCAGGGGGGAGCGAAGATATCCTGTACGAAGCAGTTAAAGATGCAGATATCATCATCGCCGGTACGGAAACCTACTCGCCAAGCCTCCTCAAACGACTGCACAAACTCAAATTGATCTCTCGAAACGGTATTGGATACGATGCAATAGATTTGAAGGCTCTCAAAGAGCTCGGCATCGGCCTGACCCGAACTACCGGCTTTGTCGAAGGTGCCGTAGCCGAACATGTTATGGCCTACATCCTTTATTTCGCCAGAAGAATTGATGCCCAAAACAAATCGATGCATGAACATGTTTGGGAACCAACACTGGAACCGGGTGCTAAAGGGAAAACTTTAGCTCTTTATGGCTTCGGAGGAATTGGGAAAGAAATCGCTAAAAGAGCCGTTCCTTTCAAAATGAATGTGATTTACTACTGCCGTCATCCAAATCTCGAGGATGAAAAAACTTATGGAGTCAAATACGTCGATGAAGAGACACTCCTTAGAGAAGGAGACTTCCTTTCTCTAAATGTTCCCTTAACTGATTCAACTTTCCATCTAATCGACAAAAATAAATTGGATCAGATGAAGACAGGCTCGATTTTGATCAATATTGCCAGAGGTCCTGTAATCGACGAATTTGCCGTCGCAGACGCATTAAAGTCCGGAAAACTTGGAGCTGCTGCAGTGGATGTGTTTCCCACGGAGCCCTGCACGAACTCACCTCTTGCAAACTGTCCGACGGCTGTCCTCACTCCTCATACGGCTTCTTCTACTATAGAAAATTCCGCTGAGATGAACATCGCTGCCGTTGATAATGTTTTGAATTATCTACAAGGAAGTCTCGACAACAAATACCTGGTTCTCAAGGGGGTTCGCTAGCGCAAATTCTCCTCTTGACCATATGCATCGAGAGGAGGATTTTGCATTAGTTGTTGAAAAAATCAGTCGTTTGCTATACAGCGGCTATCTAATCGACCGCGATAGTGTCTTACCCACTGAGAAAACTCTACCCCTTTAGGAAGGATCTGAGTTTCTACCGGAGGAAGCGTTACTTCGGAAGCATGCATTTGCTCTGGACTTAAAGCTGAGTAGGAAACCCGGATCTCTTCCTTATCACCAACTTTCCACTTTTCGAAAGTCAAATAGCCTCCCGGAACATTCTCATTTCTCATTCTGTCCGGTTGCTTCCAGTTCAAGTCAAACAAAGCGCCGAGATTAGCCAAGTTAGTGTCATGCCCGACTAAAAAAGTATATTTAGGACCGTCTGCTTTTTCTAATGACTCAATAATCTTCGCTCCTAGAGCCGATCCTTTGTAACGAGCCACTTCCATATCTCGGTTAAGAATTGAGAAAACGCCAACTCGTAAAGGCATAACTTTCAGTATCTCGGTCCAGGGCATCTGAGCCCAGCCCGGGATTTGGTCAGGCCATTGTCCCCACTCCAAAGCCAAAATTTCCGTAAAGCTTGAACCATAGTAAGGCCCCCCGCTCAAGCCAACTTTATGTTTACTAGCATGGCCTACCATTTCGCCGGAAAAATTGCCTTCGGTAACTTTATTTAATAGAGATATCTCTTGAGCGTAGACCTCAGAGACGCCTTTAGAGTTTTGGGTCAGTTTCTCAGCTAAAGAATCTGGATGTTTAATCTTACAAACCTTGGCTTTAAGCGGGGAAAACAGCTTCGAATGTTTTGCAGAAGTAACTTTGACTTTTATTCCACACTGTGGAAATAAGCCTTCGCTTATAGCCTCAGCTGTTTTAATTGTTCGTTCGTCTACGTCCGCAATGATTTCGACTTCATTCGGATTTGGGCATTGACCAAAAACGAATGGGCTTATTTTGCTGTTTTGTTTCCACGTTCCCTTAACCAATCTATATCCTCTTGGGGTCAAATACCCTTTTTCTACTCCCCAATTTGGCCATTGACGAGAACTCCATGAAGCAAGCGTTTCAGCAGACTGAGTCGGGGATCGAACTCCGTGTCTGGAAACTACTACAACTTTCTCCAGCTCTTCATAAACCGGTGTTCCTGGAATCGGCTCTTGAGAAAAACTGGAATTACATACAGATATAACTAACGCAGAAACTAGATAGGCCCACTTATTATTCATCATCCACTCCAGGAGGTTATTAAGAAGAATATATAGCGTGGAAAACAGTTTTCGGTTTAAAACCAACCGAATCGGTTAATCAGAAATAGTCAACCAAGTAGAGTTCTAATTAAGAAGTTTTTCTTGCTTCGAATAACGGAAAATGAATCATTAGTTTTAAATCTTAGGCAAATACCCTTAGAAACAAGCGGAGAATGTATCATTTTTTTTCAAACAGGCTCATTACATTTTTTTCTGTCAATCCGTTATTCAATTTCCAACTCTTGCAGAAGCGTGCTTCTCTTTCGCAAGCACTGATACCCAAGAGTTCCCTAATAGAATAACGCAGTTAGAAAACTTTATAACTAAAAATATTCTTCTGAGAAATAACGGCCTAAAATGTTGCTTGCTCATTATGTGTCAATTAAGATTTCTCTCACTTAATTATTTCAATTAACACATTGGAGTTTCAAATGAAATTATCTGCACGTAACGTTTTAGAAGGTAAAGTTGTTTCCATCAAAGAAGGCCCTGTTTCCACAGAAGTCACTATCGAACTCCCCTGCGGCACACAGGTAGTCTCCTCTATCACTTCTACTTCTGCCAAGTCTCTTAACCTCGAAGTTGGCAAAAAAGCTTACGCTGTGATCAAGGCTTCTAACGTTATGGTTGGCACAGACAACTAATTAATTCTCACCTCAGAGAATTAATGCGCTAAAGCGTATCAGCCTCCTTCGGGAGGCTTTGTCTTTTTCAGAACTTACTTCTGTGAGAGCCAAATTCGGTTCTCAGCCAAAATAGCTTTACACGCTGAAAATATAAGTAGCCAAGGCTAAGAAAATAAAGAAGCCGCCGGAGTCAGTGATGAAAGTAAGAAGAACCGAGCCGCCTAATGCCGGATCTCTTCCTAATTTTTTAAGAGTGAGCGGAACAAGAATAGCTACAACGGCACCCATTAGCATATTCAGCATCATCGCCATAAACATCGTCAGGCCGAGAAGTTTGCCGTCCGGAGAGTTGTAGTAAAGAGCCCAAGCAAAAAGCCCTGCGATAATTCCCCAGATAAATCCGTTGATAAGAGCAACTAAAACTTCTTTCTTAATAACGTCCAACTGGTTTGATTCTGTAATCTGGCCTGTCGCTAAAGAACGAACGAGCAGAGTTAATGTCTGATTACCGGAATTTCCGGCAATACCTGCAACAATCGGCATCAAAGCGGCCAAAGCCACAACCTTTTCGATTGTCCCGTCAAATGCAGAAATCACTCTGGATGCAAAGAATGCCGTAAACAAATTTATTCCAAGCCAAATCCAGCGGGCTTTTGCAGATGACCAAATGGATTCGAACAAGTCTTGGTCATCATCCAAACCGACGGCACCGAAAGCTTCTTCATCACTTTCTTCACGAATGATGTCGACGACTTCATTAACGGTCAAACGACCTACCAATCTGCCGCTTTCGTTAATTACAGGTGCACTAACGAGGTCATAACGTTCGAAGGCAGATGCCGCATCTCCGACATCTTCCAGAGGAGAAAGTGTCAAAACGTCGGCAACCATTACATTTTTAACCAACTGATCGGGAGCATGAGTAAGAATTCGATCAACCGGAAGAGTTCCCATTAATCTCTCATCTCTGTCCACTACAAACACTTGGTCAGTGTGATCAGGGAGTTTTTTTAAACGGCGTAAATAGCGAAGAACGACATCGAGCGTAACGTCTTGTTGAATTGAGACGATATCGAAGTCCATACGGGCACCCACGGAATCTTCCGGGTAGCTCATCGCAGCCCGCAGCTGTGCTCTCTCTTCGTGGGAAAGACCTTCCTGAACCTCAGCAACAACGTCCGGCGGCAAATCTTCAACAAGGTCAGCAATCTCGTCAGTGCCTAACTTTTCAACGGCATCGACAAGCTCGTCCTTGTTCATCGCATCAATAAGGGTTTCACGAACCGCTTCATTGACCTCAACAAGAATTTCACCGTCTTGGCTGGACCTGACACAGTCCCAGACAATCAAACGTTCATCAAGAGGAAGAGCTTCCAGAATATAGGCAACGTCAGCAGGATGCAGCTCAGATAGAGTATCCCGAAGATCGAGCCGAATGGCCTCTCTGTCTTTCAGATCTTTTCTATCCTCGGCCTCTTCGCCTTCTTCGATTAACTGTTGGACAAGCGCCAAAGCACGTGCCGCTGCTTCGGGGTCACGTGCTGTAATTTCTTCATCCTGGGCCAAGCCAATAGTGTTTTCTTGAAGGCTCAAGCTTCACTCCTCAAAGAGACACCTGGTCTCTCACATTGCTATTTTTTCGCTAACAGTTTCCTAATATATTCATAGACCGGCGTCGTTTCGGGCCGATGTCCAAGCCAGAAATTATAAGAATCAGCGGCCTGCTCGACAAGCATTCCCAGGCCGTCAGATGTAACTTTTGCGCCACCTTCTTTTGCAACTTGCATAAACGGTGTCGGATCAGCAGCATAAACCAGGTCGTAAGCTAGTTCACAATCTTCAAAGGCGTTTGCCGGAATTAGAGGAGCCTTATTCTGAAGGCTTGCAGGAGTGGCATTGATAATAAGATCGTATTGTTCAGAACCTGTCTCATCGTACAAAATACTTTGGATTCCGAATTCATCAGCGAGCTGCTGGGCGCGGGCAACCGAACGATTGGCAACTGAAATCTTTTTAGGAAGTTCGTCAAGAATGACCGGAAGCAGCCCTCTAACACTTCCGCCGGCCCCTAAAATCAAAATATTCTTATTTTTCAAAGAAAACTTCAGGCGCCCTTTTAGATCCTGAACAAAACCAATCCCGTCGGTATTCTCTCCGAGAACCTTATTTCCTTCAAATTTGAGAGTGTTAGCGGCAGTTGCTTGTCTTGCATAGGCCGTCGTTTTAGTGGAAAAACGATAGGCATCTACCTTAAAAGGAATGGTCACATTGACGCCCTTATATCCCTCTGAGATCAGATCTTCAATGTAACTTTCAAATTCTCCTAATGGAATTTCTATTTTTTCATAAGAAATATTGTCGCCAAACTGTTTAGCAAAGGCTTCATGAATTTCCGGTGACAAACTGTGGGCCACGGGGTTACCGACTACGGCGTATTTTGATTCTTTACCCATGTTTTTCCCTTTCTTAAAAATTTTTAAAGTTTCTTTTTCCCAAATAATAACACTCTCATGGGATGGCTCAATAGCTAATTTTTCTTATGAAAAATTTAATACCTATAGAGCAAAAAAGATCCTCCGCGCAAAATTAAACCCGCGGGGTCATTCCGCGGGCATTATCCCTTGACTATCAAGGGGTAAAGCGCATCTATTTTTAATTTATGAAGCCTTAATGCATTACTTTGAATATGTAGAAATTTCTTTCAGAAACCATTTTGAATTCCCAAAAGAAGAAATCTCTTAACTTGCTTCATTGGATTTTGGTTGCTCCGAATCATTGGAGTCAGTCTCAGGGGTCGGATTTTCCGGATTTTCTTGAGGCTCCTCAACTTCGACGAGTTCTTCCTCCGGTAAATCTTCAGCATCCTCTTGATCCAAAACTTCAACTAAGCGCAGTTCGAGAACAAGCTCAATGTAATCGACACCTACTACTCTCATAAGAAGGTTTTGTCCTCGAGGGTACTCCGGAAGTCCCGGTACTCTTTGCATCATTGGCAAACCTTCTAAGCGAACCAAATCTCCCTTAGCAACGGTGACTTTAATGTTTTCGATTTTCTCCTGTTCAATCCAGCGCAAAGACCAATAACGGTTCATTCGAGTCTGGAAGTCATTAAAAGCAGTGTATTTCGTATCAAAGTTGGAAATAATGCTGAATAAATCCAGATCATTAGATTTAAACGGAGGTTTCTCCTCTCTCACGGCAGCTATCAATTGACGTTGATTGACCATGTCAACATACCGTCGCAGCGGAGAAGTCGACCAAGCGTAGTACTCAACACCGATGCCGTCATGAGGTCCCGGAACGGAAGTCATCTTAACCTTGCCCATTCTCTGACTGCGGTATATGCCGGCTACCTTCTTTTTCTCCAACCACTCACCCCAAGAAGCATTGGCAAAAATCATTACCTCAGCCACCAATAAATCAAGGGGAGCTCCGCGTTTTCTGCCCTTCAGCTCAACAGTTGCGTTTTCATCTTCGCCTTTCAGATCAAAATACCAATCAATTTTTCCTACCGGCTCAGGGCGCCCGCGAACTTCTTCGCGTTTTTGCTGAAGATGTTTTGCAAAGTGCCAAACCCAAGACATTTCTTTACCGAACGGTATGTCCAAAGTGTTGTCTCGGACAGCCTCTTCTGTCACTTGGCTTTCAATCTTGTCGTACCACAAGTTAGCGGCGATTTTGATTCTCTCTAATCGTGTTTCCGTCACGACTACTTCGAACGTCTCGTTATCTACTAAAGCATACAAAGATAAAACCGGACAAATGTTTCCTTCATCTAAAGAAAAGGCTTTAACCCAGCTTTTCGGCAGCATCGTCGTCTTCAGACCGGGAGCATACACAGTAGACATTCTTTCTCGTGCAGCTTTATCCACTTCAGAGTCAGTCAAGATTCCAAGACCGGGCGCTGAAATGTGAATACCTAGCTTGGTTCTGTTGTCTCCCACGGGTGTCACGGAAACCGCATCATCAATTTCCGTTGTGTTGGAATCGTCAATCGAAAAAGCTTGGCCGTCTGCAAGAGGAAGATCCTCAAAACTTTCCTTTTGAGGTTCCGGAAAGGTCTTCGGAAATTCTTTTCCTTTAGGAAAGTTAATAGAAAAGAAATTCTCTACGTGGTATCTCCATGCGTTAGGAATCGCTTTTACTTCTAAAAGCAGTCTTAGAGGAGAACAGCTTCTAATGTCGGTTGCTTCTTTCAGCGCTTTCCACTCAATAGAGTTTTTGTCGGGCTTAGACAAAAGCTGAATTGCCTGAGCAGCGATAGCCTCGGGAGCTCGGCCTTCGAGAAGTTCCTTGACGTAAGCATCTTTTTGTTCGTCCAGCTTTCTCTTTCTTTCAATTGCCGCCAGAGCAAGTTTGAGAGTCTCTTCGGGAGCTGCTCTGTATTTTCCTCGACCTTTTCTATAAAAGTAGACGGGATTGGCATGGAGACGGAAAAGAGTTCCGGCCTGTTCAAGCTTGCCGGCTTCTTCCCCGAAATATTCCTTTGCAGCATCCTGATAAGTAAATTCTTCAGCTGCAGCGAACTCCCAAAGCAAATCTAAATCAATAGTTTCAGCTACAGCCTGAGCCTGCTGGATAAATTCGAGAGGAGAAGGCGCGGAAAATTCAAAAAAACTATGTGATTTTTTAACTTTTATTCGTTTTCCTGTCGGTAATTCAATCTGATAAGCAGCGTCCGTCGCGTTCAGAATGACTCCTGCCTTAAAAGCACCGTCTTCTTCGAAAAATAAATTCATTATCATCCTTTCTTTGAGAAAGCAGATCTTACCTGGAGATTCTGTCATGAAGGAAATTCATAACATCATCTGCAAGAGAATCAAACTCTGAGAGTCTGTGGTCAGCTCCGTGCACAATCTTGACATTAGTCCCATGGTAAAACTCCTCACCATCGTGCCAATTGAGCACTTCATCCTTATCGCCCAAGATTGTCAAATAATTAGAAGGAGTTTTAAGACGGTTAACAGCTAATGCCTTTAATTCTTCTTCGTACTCCGGATACACAACGATCTTGTCGCCGGTCTGTTCTACATAGTGCACTCCGACCTTATCTTCCATAAAAAGCCAAGGCCGAACAGCAGGATTTAGAAGAACAGCCTTTTTTCCGAATTTTTCCGCTGCCCAGGTGGCATAAAAACCACCTAACGATGAACCGATAAAACAAAAATCATCCGTTTGAACCTGATCTACGGCAGCCATAATGATCTCTGCGGCTTTCTTCGGTCCTACAAAAATCTCCGGAGCTATAAAAGGAATTCCTCTCTGAAGATGCCTTTGCGCCAAAATCTTTCCTTTGTTGGAATACGGAGAAGAAAGAAATCCATGAATATAGATAGTAGTGCTATTCATTAGTAGACCTCTGTCGGAGAGCTTTCAGAAGTTTTTCATGGATATTGCCGAAGCCTCCGTTGCTCATTACCAAAATTGCATCTCCCGGCTCGGCAGCCTTCACTGCTGCTTCGGCCACTTCCTCAAGATGACTAAAGGCTTTAGCTTTATTCCCAAGCGGCTTGAGGGCTTCTGCCACATCCCAATGCACTGCAGGAGATTGGAAACAGACAACTTCATCGGCCAACTCCAGTGATCCGGGAAGTTTGTCTTTCATACTCCCAAGTTTCATCGTATTTGACCGAGGTTCAAGCACCGCAATGATTCTTCCCTCTCTCTGGACGCTTCTTTGTGCCTTAAGAGTCTCTTCGATGGCGGTTGGATGATGTGCGAAATCATCAATAACTTTGACTCCGTCTTCCGTTCCTTTGAGTTCCAGTCTGCGTTTTACACCTTCAAAGGACTCCATATGATGCAAAGCATCGACAGCAGAAATTCCGATTGCAGCTGCCGCAGCTACTGCGGCAATTGTGTTCATCCGGTTATGATGTCCGGGTAACGGAGAAGGAACTTCTCCGATTTCCTTAGAACCGGCGAACAATCGCGGATCCTCATAGTCTTTTAATTGCCAGTTGTCTGAATCTGAAGTGCCGAAAGATTCAGCCGGAGTCCAAAGCCCCATTTCTAATACTTCTTTAAGAGCTTCGCTTTCGCCGTTATAAATTACTCTTCCCTGCGATGGAATAGTTCTGACTAAATGATGGAACTGTCTTTGAATTGCTTGGATATTCGGAAAAATATCAGCATGGTCATATTCTAGGTTGTTCAGAATAGCCACCCAGGGGCGGTAATGAACAAACTTGCTTCTCTTATCAAAGAATGCCGTGTCGTATTCATCTGCTTCAATTACAAAATATTCTGAGTCAGTCAAACGTGCAGAACGATGGTAATTATTAGGAACTCCCCCAATTAAAAAGCTTGGATTCAAACCAGCTTCTTCCAAAATCCATGTCAGCATGGAACTTGTAGTAGTTTTACCATGTGTACCCGCAACGGCTAAAACTTTCTTCTTCCACAAAATGTTTTCTGCGAGCCACTGAGGCCCTGAAGTATACGGAGCTCCTGAATTAAGAATAGCTTCAAGAAGAGGGTTTCCTCGAGAGATAGCATTACCGATAATATACAAGTCAGGATTTAACTTTAACTGCTCAGGATCGTAGCCCTCGATGAGGTCAATTCCAGCTTCCTTAAGCTGATCTGACATCGGTGGATAAACAGCTGCATCACAGCCGCTGACCCTGATACCTAGGGATTTGGCCAGCTGAGCAATTCCTCCCATGAAGGTCCCGCAAATACCAACAATATGAATATGCACAATTTCTCCGAACATCTATCTCGTAATCAAAGAACTATAGATCGAGGCGCTCTTTAGTCTCAAGACTATACATAAGAAATTTGGTAACGATTTAGACGTCAGACAGCTCAGAATAATTTTTTCTTGGTTTTGCGGCATTCTGAGCGCCTAGAATTTGTTACGTTTTCATAAAAAACTAAGGACACCGTGATTCAGCCTAATAAATATGCAGCCCTTGCTGCCGGCATAATCGCCGAAAAAGGGCTTCCTTGGAACGAAGCCAGAAGCGAAATACTTGAAAGTAATCCGCATCTTTCCACTTCTATGCTTCCGTCGGATGAACAAATCGAGACGGCACTAAGGGAACATTACGCAATTTTTGATCCGGAAGGACATAAAGAGCGTCTAAGGGAGCTTCGGTTGATGGCTCTAACGGTCATGAAGGAGTTAGAGCAATACTCTCCGCTTTTAACCAAAGGTGTTCTCAACGGATGCGCAGATAAATTCTCTAATATTTATATCGATCTGGCTGCGGACGATCCTAAAGAAGTAGAGTTATTCTTGTTGGATAGAAATATTGATTTTGAGTCTTATCCTGTGGAAGCAAGAACTAAAAGAGATCCGGTTGAAGAACTAATTGTCGAAGCACCTTCATTGAGAAACGGTGTACTTCGCGATCAACACATCTCTGTCTGGGTAGTATTACGCGTCTACGACGCTCGCCAGCCAGGAAAGAAAAAGCAAAACAAACTTCCTGATCGATGGCAAATCGAAGAAGAAAGCTTCAAGTTTGCCACAATTGAAGATCTTGCAAAAATTCTCGATAAAACTAAATAACCGGAAGATTTTCTGCTTTTTTCGCTTATCTTCGCCGATCTTTACATATTTCTTTAGCGTTTTAATAAGGAACTTAAAGCCCCGTTCTCCCTCTCATCAATTCGTCAAGATAGATACAAATAGCCCGATTTCTTAATGTTTTTAGAGAAAGTTAAGTACTATACTTACGAAATGAATAACTCTAAGGGGAGCTAAGAGATTTTCTTCGAGTCTCCCTGAACGTGATGAACAAAATTTTGCTGCTTAACGGCCCCAATCTAAATCTTTTAGGCAGAAGAGAGCCTGAAAAATATGGATCTGTGACCCTAGAACAAATTGAGAACGAACTTAGTCAAAAATGTGCTTCTTACGATGTTGAGCTGATTTGCTATCAGAGCAACCACGAGGGAGACCTTGTTGACAAAATTCATCAAGCCGCCAGAGAAGAAGTCGACGCAGTCATCATCAATCCCGGCGCATACACTCACACAAGCATTGCTATTAGAGATGCCTTCTTGTCAGTCAACATTCCTTTTATAGAAGTCCATCTTACAAACATCTTTGCTAGAGAACCTTTTAGACATCATTCCTATCTGTCCGATATCGCTAGAGGATGCATTATCGGCTTAGGTTATAAAGGGTATCTGCTGGCGGCTGAATATTTAATTAATTCTAATTAGAGAAGAGGATCATCATGGATCTGCGTAAACTTAAAACACTTATTGATTTGGTACAGGCTTCAGGTGTTTCCGAGTTGGAAATTACTGAAGAAGGCGAAAAAGTCAGAATCGTCAACAAACCGGTATCTGTTGCTGCTCAACCAGCCGCAGTAGAAGTTCCTCAGCCAGTTTACAGACCGGCAGAGCCTGCAGCTGCACCTGCGGCCGCACCCTCTCCTGCTCCGAAGGCCGCTGCTCCGTCCGGAACTCAGGTAACAAGCCCGATGGTAGGCACTTTCTACCGCGCTCCTAGCCCCGGCGCTGATCCTTTCGTTCAGGTCGGTTCTCAGGTAAAGAAAGGCGACACCTTATGCATTATTGAAGCCATGAAGCTGCTTAACGAAATTGAAGCAGAAGTCAGCGGTACCGTAAAAGAAATTCTTGTTGATAATGCTCAGCCTGTTGAATTTGGACAAGCCCTCTTTGTTATTGAGTAACCATGTTTGGAAAAATCTTAATTGCCAACCGAGGTGAAATTGCCCTCAGAATTCAACGTGCTTGTAAAGAAATGGGCATTAAAACGGTGGTTGCTCATTCTTTGGCAGACACTGACGCCAAGTACGTTAGGCTTGCAGATGAGTCCGTCTGTATCGGACCGGCTCCCGTTCACCAAAGTTATTTGAATATCCCAGCTTTAATTAGTGCGGCTGAAGTCACCGACGCCGAGGCTATTCACCCGGGTTACGGCTTTCTTTCGGAAAATGCAGACTTCGCTGAACGCGTAGAATCCAGTGGGTTCGTATTTATAGGGCCTCGCCCGGAAACTATCCGTTTAATGGGTGATAAAGTTTCGGCCAAACAAGCCATGATTGAAGCCGGCGTTCCTTGCGTTCCGGGTTCAGGCGGTGCACTGCCGGATGACCCGAAAGAAATTATTCGTCTGGCGCGTGAAGTCGGCTATCCGGTCATTATTAAAGCAGCCGGTGGCGGCGGCGGCCGAGGAATGAAAGTCGTTCACACCGAAGCCGCTCTAATTAATGCGGTCAATACCACAAGGCAAGAAGCTAAAGCCGCTTTCGGCAACGGCACCGTTTATCTGGAAAAATTCCTTGAAAATCCTCGTCACATCGAGATTCAAGTACTTTCAGACTCTTTCAGAAATGCTATCTGGCTTGGTGAAAGAGACTGTTCTATACAAAGACGCAATCAGAAAGTCATTGAAGAAGCTCCGGCTATCGGTATTCCTCGCCGTCAAATCGAAAAAATCGGCGAACGCTGCGTAGACGGCTGCAGAAAGATTGGCTATCGCGGTGCCGGTACCTTTGAATTCTTGTACGAGAACGGAGAGTTCTACTTCATCGAAATGAATACTCGCATTCAGGTTGAACATCCGGTCACAGAGTTAATTACAGGCGTGGATCTGGTCCAGGAGCAGATCAAAATTGCTGCCGGCGAACGTCTAAGCTATCGTCAAAGAGATATTCAAATCAGAGGCCATGCCATTGAATGCCGACTTAACGCTGAAGATCCGTTTAGATTCACACCGAGCCCCGGAAGAATCTCAACTTTCCATGCACCGGGAGGTCCCGGCATCCGTGTTGACTCCCACATTTACCCGGGATATTTTGTACCTCCGCACTACGATTCAATGATCGGCAAGCTGATCTCTTACGGCGACACACGTGAGCAAGCAATTGCACGCATGAGATGTGCTTTGTCCGAAACTGTCGTTGAAGGAATTTCTACAAATATTCCTCTTCACAGAGAAATGATGATTGACCAAACTTATTTAAAGGGCGGTCCCAGCATCCACTATCTGGAAGAAAAGCTCTCGCACATGAACCGTAAACACGCATAGGCTGCTAAATGCTCAAAGAATTTTCAATTTTGGTCGAAAAAGACGAAGCCGAAGAACTTTCGGATTTCTTAATGGACGAAGGTGTCTATTCAGTCAGTATCGAAGATGCCGATGCCGACAGCGAAGACGAGGCCCCGCTTTACGGTGAACCCGGTCTCGAGCCCGAAAGACTGGCTTGGAATCGTTCCAGATTGAAAATTCTTGTCCCGGCAGACTTTCCTATTGCGAAAGTTTTAAATAAATGCTGCGATGAACTGCACTTTAGAGTTCCGGAGATTGAGGCAGAAACCATTGTCCCGGATAACGATTGGGTACGCATTACGCAAGCTCAATTTTCTCCAACTCAAATCTCCGAAAAACTCTGGATTGTTCCGTCCTGGCATCAACCTCCCAATCCCAATGCAATCAATATCAGACTTGATCCGGGCGTTGCGTTCGGTACAGGGACTCATCCTACAACCCATCTTTGTCTTGAATGGCTGAGTTCGCATGATCTTTGCGGCCGCAGTGTTCTCGACTACGGCTGTGGTTCTGGAATTCTTGCCGTAGCAGCAAAGAAACTTGGTGCTGATATTGTTATGGGCACCGATATCGACCCGCAATCCATCGAAGCGGCTAAATACAATGCCGAGCAGAATGGAGTTGAGGCAGGCTTCTATCTCCCGTCCAAATTGCCTGATGAAAAATTTGATGTGGTGGTAGCTAATATTTTGAGCAACCCCCTCCGAATCTTGGCTCCTGCACTCATATCCCGCGTAAAAGACGGCGGATCCTTGGTTTTATCGGGTATATTAGAGAGACAAGCTGAAGAGCTAATGGAACTTTACAACGGGCTGTGTGCTACCCTGGATCTGAAGATTTGGAAAACTTCGGAAGGATGGGTGTGCTTAGCAGGACAAAAGAAATAACCGAGCGAGCAGAATATGGAGCCGAAAATCTCTGGCAATTCAAAAGGTCTTAGATTTCCTTATGAACCGAGTCTTTCTCAACCTTTAAAGCGAAAAGAAGACTTAATTCCGAGGATTGTGCCCGCTGAACTGAATTCTCCGGTTCCGACATCTGCCAAGACTGAAGCTCCAAAAATTTCTCCCTCTCCTACACAATCCTCTTCTGCGGGTATCCCCACGGGCAGTCCCGCCGGACAAACTCCTCAGAATCTCGTTTCTTCAACCGCTGAGCCCTCTTCAGTTAAGCGCAAAGATCCTCGTGAAATGATGGCTGCGCTTTCCAAGGATTTAGAGGAACTCTCAACGCCTTTAAGCCAAAAGCCTAAAGCCGTCATGGAACCTCCCGATGAAAATCTAGAAGCTCCCGAAGAAGCTCCGACTCCATCTGGCGTTCTGAGATCAGTGATGCTTTTTATTTGCTTTATTGTGGTTTGCTTGTGCACCTGGCAAGTTGCCTTATTCTTGCAGCCAAGCATCATGCAACAGGATCCTCTTAACTCAATTTCTGAACGAAGCTGCAAGTTCTTCTATTGCCCTCCGATGAGGCCGTTGAGAATCCTGACTTCGGAAATGAATGCCACAGGACGAGATACATGGGACGTCTCGCTCCAAGTACAAAATCAGGATATGAGAACCCAGAGACTTCCTCAGTTTCAAGTCACTTTGGTCAACACCAATAAGACTATCTTCCAAAAAACTTATCCGCCTTCTGAATACACAGTCATCCCGGATATGAAGAGCATTAAAGGGGGGCTCTCTGTCAAGATTCAAATTCCTGTTGTCTATTCAGAAGGAAGACCTTCGAACTTTATGGTTAAAGTCTTGGAATAGGCAGGTTGAACCGTAAATTCAAAGAAGATCAGTCTAGAAAACTTGATCCCCTTTTGTGTTTCAAAGCAAAATTTTTCTCTGCTTCAACAAATCTTGGGCTGAATCACCGAGCGCTTAGGCTCATAGATTTAAACTGAATCCAAACATTCGAGCCCTCCTGGAGACAGAGAGAATTTAAAGATTTGTTTGTCACCAAAGACAAAAATTTCTGGCCGTTACAGTCAATTTGAACCAAGCTATCTATATGATTATCTTCTTGCCGTATTTGCGTGACCTTACCCGGCAAGATATTTAAAATTGAGGTCGATTCAGGCTTTGCCGCGGTAATAGAAACGTCTTTAGCCAGCACCTGCAAACTTACTGAGTCTCCAACCTCTTCTCCACCGTCAGGGACGGTAATATCAAAGTTTTCAATTCTGACTGTCAACAAATTCCAGTGCGAGTCTTTGTCAGTTACTTTTCCTCGCAGAACCACTCCAAGTTTTCCTTCAAGCTTAACGGGAAGATCTACGTTTGATAAAACGCTTTGCAGAGAGCCGCTGGCTTTCAAAAGCCCTTTCTCAAGCACAATGATGTGATCGGCAAGTTTAACTACTTCATTTGCAGAGTGAGTCACATAAAGCATTGGTATTTTGAGTTCTTCTTTAAGCTTTTCCAGCCAAGGAAGAATTTCAACCTTTCTAGCAAAGTCCAAAGAAGCTAGTGGCTCATCAAAGAGCATAACATGAGGATCCGTCGCAACGGCTCTGGCAATTGCCACTCTTTGCCGTTCTCCGCCCGAAAGCTGAGAAGGCATGCGGTTAAGCAAAGTTCGAATTCCTAACAATTCAATAGCGGTTTCCATTCTCTCTTTGGAGTTGGGACTTTTGCTTCTCTTGATAGCGAACTCTAAATTTTTTAATGCAGAGAGATGAGGGAAAAGAGAAGATTCTTGAAATACATAACCAAGCTGGCGCTGCCAAGTCGGTAAAAAGATATTTTTCTTGTCGTCCTGCCAGAGTTCATTGCCGACGTGAACATAACCATGTGCACGTTCGAGCCCGGCTACACATCTTAAAAATGTTGTCTTACCGGAACCCGACTCTCCAAAAACAACAGTAATTCCCTCTGTGGGGAATTTGACGCTGCAGTCAAGCTTAAAACCTTCTTTCCTTTCCAGGAATAAGTTCACTTCACTTGTACTTATTGTTTCCAACTTATTCTTCTCCTAGGTCAAGAAGCGATCGTTTTTTCTATTTAATAATGTTAGTCCGAGTAGAACAAAGAAACTAAATAAGACCATACCGCCAGCCAGCCAATGGGCCTTTGAGTATTCCATTGCTTCCACATAGCTGTAGATTTCTGTGGAAACAACTTGAGTTTTTCCGGGAACATTGCCCCCAATCATCAGAACAACGCCGAACTCGCCGATTGTGTGCGCAAAAGTAAGTAAAGAAGCAGTCACGAATCCAGGCTTCGCTAGTGGTAGAATCACATTGAAGAAAGTATCCCACGGCGTGGCCCGGAGTGTTGCAGCGACCTCCAGCGGCCTTTTGCCGATGGATTCGAACGCTCCCTGCAGCGGCTGCACAGCAAACGGCATCGAATATACGACGCTGCCGATTACAAGTCCCGGAAAAGTGAATGTCAGAAGCCCTACCCCTAAAGCTTCTGTCAATTTACCCAAAGGCCCATTTGGCCCCATGGCTACTAAAAGATAAAAACCTAATACACTGGGCGGTAAAACAAGAGGTAATGTCACCACTGAACTCACTGCGGATCTCAGCTTCGACTTTGTATTAGCGAGCCACCACGCCAGTGGCGTGGCAACAATTAAAAGAAACACTGTAGTTATGGCAGCTAGCTCTAGAGTTAGTTGGATAGGCAGTAATTCTTCAGCGGTAAACATCTAAAACTCTCTTACAGTCCGTATCCGTAGGACTCAATTAACTTCTTAGCTTGAGGATTGGTTTCAACGAACCTGAGGAAGTCAGCGACTTCTTTGTTGCCTTTACCCGGATTCAAGACAACAACGTCCTGACGAATAGGCTGATACAAGTCAGTTGGAATAATCCAGCCCGATCCTGATGTCATCTTGCCGTCCTTGAATACTTGAGATAAAGCGACGAAACCAACCTGCGCGTTCGCTGTCTTGGCATACTGGAATGTCTTACCGATATTGTCCCCGGTTACAAATTTGGGTTCCGCTTTCTTCAGATTACCCCAAGCTGTCATTGTTTGATAAGCAGCCTCTCCGTATGGAGCTAACTTGGGGTTAGCAACGGCAATCTTCTTAACTTTGTCGGAAAGAATAAAGTTCTTATCTTCTTTTACGAAGTCAGGTGCAGCGCTCCACAAAACTAACTTACCGTACGCATATACCTTATTCGTACCTTCAGCACCCAAACCTTCCTTTACAATCTTAGCCGGGGTTTTTGCATCAGCGGCAAAAAGAACCTGATAAGGAGCACCGTTTTTTATCTGTGCGTAAAAGGCACCTGTTGCACCGTAGGAAGCTAGAATCTTGTTACCGGTTTCTTTTTCATACATAGCGGCCAATTCTTTCATAGGAGCTGTAAAGTTGGCGGCTACTGCGACATTAATGTCGGCAGCATTGGCTGAGGTTGAGAAGATAGCTGCTACAGCTAAAAGCAATAAACTGTGTTTCATGATGCTCCTTTAAGAAATAATTATCTTGTCGCTATTCTAGATTAGAATAACGGTATTGTATACGTAAAATAATTAATTGGTAAAGATATGAACATCTTTGATGCCCTGGGGTTAGAGAGTGTAGATAAAAGAATAGATATTCTTCAGAGAATCGACAGTCTGGGAAGTATTTCTCAGGCAGCCCGTTCAGCCGGAATCAGCTATAAAGCCGCTTGGCAGGCAATTGAAACTCTAAGCAATCTTGCCGGCGAACCGCTGGTCGATAAAGCTGTCGGCGGCTCTTCAGGAGGCGGCGCAGTCTTAACGCCTGCCGGAAGACTGGTACTTGAAGCATCCGCCTCTCTGAACAAAGTCCGCTCACAAATTTTGACTGATATTGAGAACGGTCAACATTCAAAACTTGCATCTCTAGCGGCCAGTACGCTCAAAATGAGCGTAAGAAATGTAATTCCTTGCGTGATTGAAGAAATTCACGGAGGTCTTTCCCAATCCAAGGTGGTTTTAAAAGTTGCTGAACAAGCCTATTTAAAAGCCAGCATTACGACAGAAAGTCAGCAGCTGCTCGGTTTGAAGGTGGGAATGGCTGTATTAGCGTTGTTTAAGGCTACCGGAGCAAAAATTCTTGACTCACTTCCGGAGAACTATGACAAAGAAGTATTAAAAGGCCAGGTTGCTCGCTTACCCCAAAAAGATAAAGGCGGTGAAGTTACTCTACGACTAGCCAATGGAATTAATGTTGTCGGTTTTGTGCATAGCCCGCATAACCTGACTATCGGTTCGGACGCCTATCTTGAAGTCGATCAAACAAATGTGATTATTGGCCTGATGTGATGACCCAAAAAGATTAACTCTAATTGGGGAGAACCCAAAATTTCTAGGGTTAGTTCCATATTTTTTTTATTTCTGCTTTTTATTTCTAATTATTTCTTAAGATAAACTTAGTTCATGCCGCTCTTTCGTATATTTCAGAACAAGCATGGAGCGACTCGACTCACCCTTAGAGTCAGAACATTTTGACTAACTAACAACAGCAAGGAAGAAGAATATGTCCTCTAGAAGTAAATGGGGAGTTTTTTGGCTCTTAGTTATTGGTATTGTTGTCGGTATCGTGATTTCTGCTTCCACCGTTTCCGTCGTACAGTGGGCAGGTTCCGATAAATTCTGTACTACATGGTGCCACTCCATGGACGGCGTAGCCTATGCATGGAAACAAGGCCAGCATGCCAGAACTCCGACAGGCGTGACAGCAGGCTGCTCTGACTGCCACCTTTTAAATGAAACAAATCATCCGTTGACCCCGATTGCTTATACTCAGCTTCTTTTCGCAAAAGCTGAAGCCGGTATGGTTTCTCTCATCGGCGAAATCAAGGGCAACTATTCCACACCGGAAAAATGGCTTGAAAGACGTAAAGTTACTGAAAAACGCGTTATCGATACTATGACCGGCAACAACTTCAAGAACTGCCGCGGTTGCCATAACTTGGAAGAAATGTATGATGCCAAGAAGCCGATGATTGCTCAGTTCCACAAGGGCTTTATCGACAAACCAACCAACTGCGTACAGTGCCACAAGACAGCCGGCCACAACTACAAAGAAGTTGATGCTTACATCGCTGAAAACAAGAAGTTCCCTCCTCTTGAAGATGCATGGAAAGCCGCTGCTAAATAATTAACTGAAATGCAGGATAAGGCCTCTTCGGAGGCCTTTTGTCTGTCTGAAGCTTTTCAGCAGCAAAAAAAATACCTCCTAGCTTTCCAGATAGGAGGCTGTTCTCAAAAAAGAAAGATTAGTCTTTCATTTTCTTATTTGCGAAGAAGTTTTCTTTCTCGATCTTTGTTGTGAGAACTGTAAAGAGCTCCTTCATCAAACCATCGATGACTTCTTCAGTCTCTTCGAAAACTTCCAAATTGAATTTCTGAAGCAGATCATGAGCTGCCTGCTTATCAGTTGCATACAAGCTGGTGTATTCTTTTTCCATAGCAGACTGCTTTTCACTCATAGCAGCTTCATGCTCAGCAAATTTCTTCTGAACAATCGGTGCAAGTGTCGGGAAGTCTGTCATAGCAAGCGTTTGGAGCTTACGGAACTTCCAATAGATAGACTTGTCGTCTGCATGATCAGTTCCTTCACCGAATGCAGCAGGAACTTGATCTAAACCTTGGTAGAAAGGCATGAAGCAAGAAAGGCAAGCCATACCGAACGCAACGTAAATCACATCGCCGATTTCTCTCGGCATCCATGGGCGAACTTGAAGAATATGAGCTTCATAAGTTCTGAATACGCTGATTGGTCTCCAAGGTTCGCTTCCGTTTAATCCAAAACTGTAAGGATCGTGAGCGTAACCTTCGAAGTGGTTGCGCATAATATCTTTCAGATTTTGAAGAGTAACGGGCTGTTCAGGCTTGAGATAAACATCAAAGTTTCTTCCGTCAGCAACTTTTTGCTCTAGAGACGGATTCAAAATCTTCTGCATTACCCAAACGCGCGGATCGTTATAAATACGATCTCTATCATCGTTGCGGGTGTATGCGGCAGCGAAGTCAAACTTGCCTGACTTAGGATCGTAGAAGCCGTGTTCTTCTGCGAAAGAAATCAATGTAGGAGAACCCATCATTGTGTCGTCTTTCGGATCAAAGAAGCGCAATCTGCCTTGGTTGCCGGATGCAAAGTAGACCTCAGCAGGAGTACGCTGAGCCATCCATTGATGACCTGTTCCGGTCTCGAGATACCAGACTTCTTTGTCGTCGGCAAAACCCACACCGAAACCTTCTCCGGCACCTTGTGTTTCGATAATCTTGCCAAGAAGGGCCACTGCTTCGCGAGCTGTTTTGCAGCGTGGAAGAAGAACGTCAAGAATATCGTCTTCAGTAATGCCGGATTCCTTATTGTAGGGATCAATAGCTAAAGCATCATCACGAGCAAAGATAGATTCAGTGCCGGTGATGCCGAGACCTTCGGAGTTAAATCCTACTGCACCGTGCAGTCCTGTTTTCCAGTTAGGAACCGTTGTGTAGCGCATTGCCTGTCTTGGCAACGGATAAGAAAAGTCTGTGGCGCCATCGTAGTCCTTGGTGCGGTACATCGCACCTTCGGGATATTCTTTTGCCGGATGAATTACAAAATGTTGGGCCTTTAGAGCAGAGCTGTCAGCGCTTCTGGCCATCAGAAAAGAGCCGTCGTAACTGGCCTTTTCACCAACAATGACTGTTGTGCACATAGGAATCTCCGTTAAATATTTGAGAGGATTCTAGCTATTGAAAAATTATGAAGCTACATTTTTTAGTGATTATTTGTTTCTGGAGCTTAACCTCCAGAATTTCGATGTCTATTCCGATTTGTTAATTTCTGATAACTTCCTCGATATTAATTAGAATAATCGGACAGTTTTACGCGAGGATTTCAATGTCAAACAGACAAACGGTCGTTTACCGTAAAGATTACAAAGCACCTAACCACGATGTTGAAACGATTAATCTCGTTTTTGATTTAATTCCCGATAGAACAATCGTCACCTCTACCATGCATGTCGTCCCGAGAGAAGGCAGAGAAAGCGACGAATTTGAATTAAACGGTGAAAGTCTCCAGCTTGTCTCAATAAAAATTAACGGACAACCGAGCTTGACTAATCAGTATGCCATGAATGCCGGCAAATTGATTTTTCACTCAATTAAGGAACCCACCGATATCGAAATTGTTACTCGAATCAATCCCAAAGCTAACCTTGAGCTTTCAGGTCTGTACCTTTCGAATAACAACTTCATAACACAGTGCGAAGCAGAAGGCTTCAGACGCATCACTTACTTCCCTGATCGCCCGGACGTATTAGCAAAATACACTGTGACTCTTCATGCTCCTAAAGAATGCAAAGTTCTTCTGTCCAACGGGAACCTTATAGATCAAGGAGTGCTTCCTGACGGGCGCAAGTACGCAATCTGGCACGATCCTTTCCCGAAACCTTCTTATCTGTTCGCCCTGGTTGCCGGCAACTTCACCGTCAACGAAGACAAAATTGAACTCAATAACGACAAAACCGCTCTCCTGCAGATTTATACAGAACCGGGAAACGAGAATAAGACTCTCCACGCTATGGATTGTCTTAAAAAAGCTATCCGCTGGGATGAGGTCCGCTACGGCCTTACCTTAGACCTGGAACGCTTCATGATTGTTGCCACTAACGACTTCAACATGGGCGCAATGGAAAACAAGGGATTGAATATTTTCAATGCCAAATACGTTCTTGCCGATGACAGAGTTGCGACCGATTCTGATTACGCTGCTATTGAATCCGTTATCGGACATGAATACTTCCATAACTGGACCGGTGATCGCGTAACTTGCAGAGATTGGTTCCAATTATCTTTGAAAGAAGGCTTGACAGTTTTCAGAGAACAAGAGTTCGCAAGCGATATGCTGGGTTCTGAATCAGCAAAAGTCGTAAAGAGAATAAAAGACGTCCGAGCTTTGCGCACGGCTCAGTTCCCGGAAGACTCCGGTCCTATGGCCCACCCGATTCGTCCGGATTCCTACAGTGAAATTAACAACTTCTACACCATGACCGTTTACGAAAAAGGTGCAGAAGTTGTTCGTATGTATCAAACCATGTTCGGCAAGGAAGGTTTTAAGAAAGGACTTGCTGAATACCTGCGCAGATACGACGGATCTGCGGCCACTTGTGACGACTTCCGTACTGCGATGGCAGAAGCCAACGACGCTGATCTGTCTCAGTTCGCTCTTTGGTATTCTCAGGCCGGTACTCCTCGCGTCTCGGTGAAAACTCAATGGGACGAAGGCAAAAAGACCTTTACTATTACCGCGAGACAGTCCAACCGTACCCTTCCCGGTCAACCGAAACCACAGCCTCTGATGATTCCTTTAGCAATCGGAGTCCTCAATGACAAAGGCGAGGATATTCCTTTGCAGCTGGAAGGTGAACCGCTGCCCGTCGGAACTACACGAGTCCTTCTTTTAAATCAAGACGTACAAACATGGACTTTGGTCAATGTAGACAGAAGACCCCTTCTGTCTTTAGGCAGAGGCTTCTCTGCTCCCGTCATCTTTGACATGGATTTAACCAGAGATCAACTGGTATTCTTAGCCAAAAACGATTCGGATCTATTTAACCGAGCTGAAGCCTTTGAGAAGCTGTCCATTTTAGCTATCGATGCCTTCATTCAAGAATTGAGAAAAACTCAAAATGCGAATTCTCTTTCTCCAATGGAAGCTTATTTAGCAACTTTTGAAGAGATTCTTAACGATGAAAGATTGTCCCCGGCTTACCGCGCGGAAATTTTGAAACTGCCTAGCGAACAAGCCATTTATGAAAGCCAAATTATTATTGAACCGGCTTTGATTCGTGCTGCCTGTCAGGCAATGCAAAAGAAAATTGGGCAAAGACTCAAGACCAGCTTTGAGGATAAGGTAAAAACCTGCACTACCGAAGGAATATATAAGTATGATCCGGATCTTGCCGGCAAACGAGCTTTGAAGTTCCTATCCTTGTCCTATTTAGTCGCCTCCGGTAATCCAAAAGGAGTTCAGCAAACCCGCAACTTCTTCGAAAAAGGGAACAACATTACGGACAAACTAGGCGCCTTAAGCATAGCTGTACACTCCGGTCTTCCCATTCGTCAAGAAATGCTCAACAAGAGTTCTATCGCATGGGCAACAGAGCCTCTCCTAATTAACAAATGGCTCGAAGTTCAAGCCTTAGCGACCTCGGTTCACGGAGAGATGCCGGTTGTGAACAAAATCCGCTCTTTGATGATGGATCCTCTTTTCTCCATTAAGAATCCGAATAACGTCTATTCGCTGTTAAGAACTTTCTTTGCCAAAGGCGGTCCTGAATTCCATACTCTTGACGGCAGCGGTTATCAGCTCTGGATTGAAACTGTTCTTAATATCGACAGTTTTAACCCGCAGGTCTCTGCCCGCTTGGCCAGAACACTAGAAAATTGGAGAAGGTATGAGCCGAGACTGTCTTCAATGATGTACAAAGCATTAAGATACGTAAGTCAACAAAAGAATCTCTCAACAGATCTCAGAGAGATTGTGGATAAAGCTATTAACGAACCCATTTAATCGGAGAAGTGTTGTGTCTATTACTCTTTCTCAATATCTAACAACTGCCGTTCAAAACAATTTGATTGACAGCGAATTATCCGCGTTAATCAGTGCCGTTGCTCAGTTAAGCAAAGACATCAACGATAAAGTTACTCATGGTGCGCTGGCCGGCGTTTTGGGAATGGCCGGTACTGACAACGTCCAAGGAGAGCATCAAAAGAAATTGGACGTGATTTCCAACGAGATCTTTGTTTCCGGAGTTGAATGGACCGGTTCCGTTGCCGGTATGGCTAGCGAAGAGATGGATGACTGCCTTGTCACTCCTCCTCAGTTCAAGAGAGGCAAATACCTCATTACCTTTGACCCTCTCGACGGATCCAGCAATATCGATATTAATGCTCCTATCGGGACAATCTTCTCAATCACAAAGGCTCCGAAAGGTGAAATCACGAACGAAAGTTTTCTGATTCCGGGACGACAACAAGTTGCTGCGGGCTACGTCATGTATTCTCCGCAAACTATCTTGACATTCTCGTTCGGCAAAGGAGTCGTCATGTTCACTTTAAACATGAATACCGGCGACTATATCCTTACCAAAGAAAATGTCCAAATCCCAGCGACTACGGAAGAATTTGCAATCAATATGTCCAACATGCGTCATTGGGCGGCTCCGGTCAAAGAATACGTTAAAGACTTATTGGCAGGAAAAGACGGACCTTTGGGTAAAAACTACAATATGCGCTGGGTTGCCGCCATGGTTGCGGAAGTCCACCGTGTTCTTTGCCGCGGCGGCATTTTTATGTATCCATGGGACAACAGAAAGCCCGAGCAGCCCGGTAAGCTTCGTCTTATGTATGAAGCTAATCCAATGTCATTCTTAATTGAACAAGCCGGCGGAGCTGCTTCCACCGGTAAAGGCGCTATTCTTGATCTTCAACCGGAAAAACTTCATCAACGCGTACCGGTATTCTTAGGAGCTAAAGAAGAAGTAACTCGCGTTGAGGAATATCACAAAAAATTCTAATTAACTCAAAACGTTAAAGGCCGGTTTTAACCGGCCTTCCTTTTGCACTGCCCAGAATTATTGCTCTGTCTGCGGTGCGGGGACGCTCTTAGAAGACGCCGTAACTTGTTTAACGTCGATCAATACTTTAGTGATCTTGTCATCCATCGTATCCAAAGCCGTTGTAATGTTCTTACTTAAATCTTGATTGCTTTGCTCATTATTCTTGAGTGCTTCCTTGAAAGATTCAAGTAAATTAGTTTGTTCCTGCATAATTCTCTTTTCAGAGGCTTCCAGGATTGCGGTTTGACTGTCAACAAGCTTCTGCCATTTAGCATCAAATTCAGATTTAACGTTAGTAAGACGAGAGTCTTCAGCATTAGCTGCCAACTTTCTCTGAGCTTCTAACTCTTTGGCCATCTTATTTGCTGTAGTTAATGCTGTGGCTTGCTGCTTGACCAGACCATAGCAAACAACGAGAAACAGGATACCGAACCAGACTAAAAGCATCATCCCGAGAGGGGCTTGGGCTTTGGTAAATACCATATTGACTTCAGTCGGACTGCATACTGCGTCCCAATTCAGGAACACGAAGCCTGCTCCTAATAAAAGCAGAACTAAAAGTACAAGATAGCGCATGTAATTTCCTTTAATTTGTATCTATTATTGCAAGTTTAAACAATTTAGGAGAAGTCATGGAAACTTCCTATCAGTGGGAGGATAATTAAGACACTTTTATGGGAGTTCTAAATGAAGACAGATCCGAGATTTCCTAACCTTTATATAGTCGATCATCCACTCATCCAACATAAACTCAGTACAATGCGTCAAAAAGGTACACCATCTAATACCTTCCGACAGCTTCTTCGAGAAATATCTTACCTTTTAGGCTATGAAGTAACCCGAGATCTTCCGTTAGAAACTCGTGAAATCGAGACTCCTTTGTGCAAATGCAAGACAAATTACCTTTCCGGTAAAAAACTTGTTATCGTTCCGGTTCTCAGAGCCGGACTTGGCATGAGTGACGGACTATTGGATTTAATGCCTTCTGCGCGTATCGGGCATATCGGGATGTACCGCGGACCTGACCATCGTCCTGTTGAATATTTAGTTAAGCTCCCTTCCAATTTGAAGAATAGAAAGATCCTGGTTGTCGATCCGATGCTTGCCACCGGATACTCTGCAGTTGCAGCAGTGGACGTTCTTCTCAAACGCGGCGTTAAGGCAAAAGATATTGTTTTCGTAGCCTTGGTTGCAGCTCCTGAAGGAGTCCAGACATTCCAAGAAAAACATCCCGATATCAAAGTCTATGTCGCCTCGCTTGACGATCATTTGAATGAAGATGCCTACATTGTTCCAGGTTTAGGTGATGCCGGAGATAGAATATTTGGCACCAAATAGGTGCATAAGTTGATATAAATAGGATAAAACCCTTAAATTTTTACTTAATTTTCAAAATATCGATTGAAAGTCGCTTTCTTTCGATATTTTTTTATTCCTTAAAGGAAGATTAAAGAGCAAGATCCTTCTCAGTTAAATTGCTTTATTAATTGAACTAAGGTTTTACTATGGCCGACGATTTTAAGGACATCTCCCATTTATATAAGGTCACTCCAACCGCCAAAACAATTATTGACGGTGTAGATTTGACAGAAACTCAGCACAAGTCTCATGCCTATGCATGGGTTGACGTGCTTCAGAGCGGAACAGGCTTGATTCTTGGTTTGTTCCTCTTCTGCCACATGGCTTTCACAAGCTCCATCCTTCTTGGTAAAGACACCTTCTGGAATTTAGTTTCCTTGACAGGCGGCTACTTTATCGACGGTGTTGATCACCTCTGGATGCACTCCTTGTTTGTTGGAGTTATTTTCGTATTAGTAGTTATCCACGCTATCACTGCTCTTCGCAAATTCCCATCCAACTACAAAGCCCTCCGCACTATGCGCGGCCACGTTAAACTTCTCCGCCACGGCGATACAACTTGGTGGTGGTTCCAATTCTTGACTGGTGTTGTTCTTACAGCTTTGGTTTTCCCGCACATGCTCCCAATGCTCATGAACCCAGGCGAAATCGGACCATACGGCTCCGGCCTCGAAGTTTACAATTCCTGGTTGTGGGTTGTTTACCTGTTCCTCATCGTCACTGAAGTTCACGGCATGATTGGTTTGTACCGTCTCTGCATGAAGTGGTGCGGTCCTTCCAACGCTACACGTGTTCTCCTCCGCAAGATTACAATCGGCTTGATCATCTTCATGATTGCTCTCGGAAGCTTCACAATCATGGGTTACTACAATGCAGGTAAGGAAGCTGCAGAACTTGGTAAGACACACTTTGTTCCTGGCTATCTCCAGACACCTCAGACTCAGCCGTATCCATCTTGGTGGCCTGACAGACTCAAAGGTATCTCTCACTAATAAGTAGTATAGATATCGTAAGGGGGCTGGTTATCCAGCCTCTTTTTTTATGCCTTTTTGAAGACGTTGAAAAACTTGAATATCGCGAGAATCATAAGTCTTTCTTCCCCTCGAAGAATAGCTATTTAAGTTAGAGAATTTATATTTGATTGAGTTTTCCATTGAGCAAGCTTTAAGCCTAAACCTTGGAAATACATCCTAAAGACCATCTTCTGCATTGACTTGTGAGAATTGGGAGCTCTTAATCTATTCTCCCAAATCATCGCCGGAATGTTTCTTCAAAGCAAAAAATTTTAGGCTGCTTTGACTCGAAACTTTCCGAGCCTCCGCAGCCTATTTCAACTAACTATTCAGCTTACTTATTTACTTTTTCAACAATGCCTTTGTACATATCAAATGCTGTTTGCAAAGCATTTTCGTCGATATCAAAGGTTCCTTGATGATGGCCTGCTGCTCTGTCAGCACCGCAGATGAAGAATGCTGCCTTACCTCCGTTGGCCTGTACTCTTCTGCCTAAAACAGAATAGTCCTCAGAACCGCCGAAGTTGCCGTCCGGAATAATCTTGTTAACGCTTGGAACTGTCTTAGCTACATTTTCAATGATGTCGCTGCATTCCTTGTCGTTGGTGAAGTCAACAGCAGCGCCCATCTGAGATACTTCATATGTCACGTCAAAGCCCTTGGAAATGCCTTCAACGATGTTCATAACCTGTTCTGTCATGTAGTCGTTAATAGAGCTGGTTTCGCCGCGAACTTCCAAAGCCATATGAGCATGTGTAGGAATAACGTTACGGCCTTCGCCGGCTCTGAGGGTACCGACGTTAATACGTGTCATGCCGCCGCCGTGACGTGGAATTCCCATCATTTGTACAACAGCATTGCAAGCTGCAGCTAAAGCATTACGGCCTGCATTTGGCTCTTTACCTGCGTGAGCCGGTTTTCCTGTAAATTTAACGTCAAATTTAGATGTGCAGAGCAATCCGTAAGGAGCTACCACGATTTCACCGCTGTCAGCCATAAAGGAGATGTGGCTGCCGAACAAATAATTGGCATCATCAAGAATACCGGAGCCGGCGATAGCAGAAGCACCGCGAACACCTTCTTCTGCAGGTTGGAAAACAATCTTGAATTTTCCTTTAAGTTCATCCTTGTGATCGGCAATCCATTTTGCCAATGTCAGACCGATAGAAGTGTGAGTGTCGTGACCGCATGCATGCATAAAGCCGTTGTGCTGGCTGCGGAAACCTTCCTTATTCGGCTTATGATCAGCATTTGCTGTTTCCTGAACACAGACGCAATCGATATCAAAACGGAATGCAGTTGTAGGACCTTCTTTACCTGTATCCAACAAACCTACAGCACCTGTGTAACCTTCCATTTCGGCGATTAGTTCTTCGGAAACTCCACGGGCCAAAGCGTTTTTCTTACCTTCTTCAACTAATTCAACATTTCTGCCGAAAACTTGTTCTGGGTTAATAATTTTTGTTCCAAGAAGAACTTCATATCCAAAACTGCGCAGCTTCTCGACAATGTAGGCAGTAGTCCAGAACTCTGTCCAGCCTTCTTCCGGCCATTGGTGCAAAGTTCTTCTTTGTTCGATCAGCTGGGATGAATAATCTGACATTGTGTCTCCTCTTTAGGGTTTGTATTAATTATTGGATCATAGCGTTTTATTGGGAATTAAGCTAGCAATTTTTTACAAATTCCTAGTAAAAAAGGTCCCGAAGGACCTTTTTTTGCGGTAGCAAAGAATTAAACCATAATCAATGCCAGTGTGAACACGGCAATAATCATTGGGATAAATGTTCTCTTAACCAATTGCATTGGCTGGACCATAGCAAGACCGGAAACAACGATCACAACACCAGCGATCGGGGACATTGTTCTGCCCAAAGAACCGGAGATAAGAGCCAAAGCACCGAGGTTAGGAACCTGCATACCGAAATCAGCAGCGTGAGGTGTAACAGCTTCATTGAAGGCGAATGTAGCAGCGTCGCCGGAGCCAGTAATAACAGCGAGGATGAATGGTCCTAAAGAACCGCCCCAACGGGCAATTTCGTTAGAAGCCTTAAGACCTGCGACGAATGCATCGACCAAACCGGCAGCTCTCAAGCCAGCAGCAAAGACACCGGCCGCAATGATGATACCCATCACAGAACCGTAACCTGAACCCATTCCCTTAAAGAATTCTTTGGAGAATTGTTGTGGATTTGTCCAGCTAACTGCTAATGTGTAGATAGCACCGCAGACCATGGCCTGTGCCACGCCCATCTTGATAGCTGGGAACCATTGGTTGCCGGCAACCAAAATGCACAATGGAACGAGCGGAGCAAGAGCCTTGAGGATGTTGATGCGACCGATTTCGCCGGCCTGACCAGCCTGAGCATAGTAGGCATCAAGTTCTTCTTGACTTGGCTTGTTATCGCGCAAGACTAAGCAGACGATTGTGATACCAACAAGGCCGATAGCCATCATGATCAATGTGAATGGTGTATGGAGACCGATAACGTCCATAACGTCCATGTTGGAGATCTTAGCTACGAAGTTATTATGGCTCATACCTGGGGACAAGCAGGAACCATAAGTACCCATCAGAATAGCTGCGCCTGCAGCGGCCGGACGGATACCGGAGCGGATCATCACAGGGATCAAAGTTGCGCATACGGCAGCGGCACAGCCGGCTGCGGAAGGAAGTGCAATGTTAACGAAGAAAGTAACAGCTGTAGCGGCTGGAATCAAAAGAATACCAATCTTCTTCAGAGGAGCTGCTAACAGAGAAACTAAATGCTTATCACACTGTGTGTGAGTCACGACATATGCGAAACCCATCGATCCGCAGATTGCCATGATAAGAGTTGCAGTTGTCATGCTCTTTGCGAACTGGTCCAGAGCCATCATCGGCTTCATGGAAATGCAGCAAAGGAACAAACCTGCCGTGAAGAGAACCAAGCGGGTCTCATAGCGTTTAATTAAGCAATAGACCGTGACGATAACCACGGCTACTGCTATCCAAGCGGTTAATGACATGAATAACACCTTTCAAACTAGCTAATTTTTGTAATCCCCGTAAGATACTCTCTTCCGGAGAATGCCTTACTATTTCACATCTTGTAATATCTAGTAAACCGTACTAACCCTGTAATTTACAATTTTTTTTGAATAGTTATTTAATTTTCATCTGTCTCGTTCTTCTAAAATGAACAGATTTAATCCAAGGAGAATCTTAAAAATGCCTTCTGAATTCCAAAAAAAATCATCAGAATTTGCTAAAAAATGCTTCGACGACATCCGCGAGATGTCAAAAGATGGTCAAGGCGTATCCCGTCAGGGCTACTCTCCCGTAGAAACCCAGGTTCTCGAATATTTTAAGAAAATCGGAAACGAACTTAATCTTGAAATTTCTACCGATAAAGCCGGAAATGTTTGGATGACCATTCCGGGTAAAAATCGTAACCTCCCCGCACTTGTCAGCGGCTCACATGTGGATTCCGTACCACAAGGCGGCAACTATGACGGGCTGGCAGGAGTAGTCGCTGCTTTGACTGTTGCTCGCTGGATGAGAGAAATCAACTACGTTCCCGAAAGAGATTACACAGTTCTCATGATGAGAATGGAAGAAAGCTCTTGGTTCGGCAAGTGCTATGTAGGCTCTCTCGGTATGACTGGACAGCTCACGGAACAAGACCTTGCTCTCAAACACCGCTCCACCGGCAAAACATTAAAGGAAACCATCAAGGAATGCGGTTTTAATCCGGATGACTTAACTACAGGTGTTCCTGTCGTTGATTTAGCTAAGATGGCAGCTTTTATCGAACTTCATATTGAACAAGGCCCTACTCTTGACTCTTCCGATACAAGAGTTGGCATAGTCACCGGTATTCGCGGCAACTTCCGTCATAAAACTATCAAATGCATCGGCGAAACAGCTCACTCAGGTGCCGTTGATAAGCAATTCCGTCACGATGCTGTGTTAGCAATGGCTGAACTCGCTTACAAGATGGACTGCTTATGGGATGATTGGCTCAAAGACGGTAAAGACTTAGTCTTCACGATCGGCGTTGTACATACAGCTGCTACTTCAGCTATTGCCATTGTTCCGGGAGAAGTAACTTTCTGCTGTGATATTAGATCTCTTCATCGTGAAACTCTTGAACAGTTCCATGCTCTCTTATTGCAGCAAGCTGAAGAAATCGGCAAGAAACGCGGCGTTAAGTTTGAATTTGACAAGACTATCATCAGCGAACCGCTTGCTATCCATGAAAACCTTATGAATCATTTGGATAAGAGTGCCCGTGAAGCCGGTCTCAACGTACGCAAGCTGCCTTCCGGTGCAGGTCACGACTCCGTCATCTTCGGCAATCTGGGAATTCCTGCCGCTATGATTTTTGTGGCAAACCAAGATGGTTCTCATAATCCTCATGAAAAGATGAAACTTGAAGACTTCATCCAAGGGGCCGACGCTCTTTGGAATGCTGTCAAGGACTTCCCGATTGAAGGCATTAAGTAACCTTTAGATCACTATCAAAAAAAAATCGCCCCACCTTTTTGGGGCGATTTTTTTTCTCCCTGTTGCTACAATTAGTCTCACAGCTCAGAATTCTCACGTGTAATGACCTTACTTAAGACTCTCCAAGGAAAGAAACTTTTCTTTCAATTTGCACTGTTAATGCTTATTTTCTCTCTCGGCATTACATTCACGCTTTTCTCTATTTTCTTATTGACTGGCCAGTCGTCAAATAAAGGAAGTGCCATCAACATCTCCGGCTCATTGAGAATGCAGAGCTACGTAGTTGCTCTAACCGTGGCTGAATATGCCACTAGAGAACAGGAGCAAAGAACAAAGGCAATTACGGGAGCAGTCAATGAGTTCGAGCGAAGGCTAAACAGCCCCGGGCTGGTTAAAGCTATACCAAACAAACCCAACGACTCGCTTCGAATCCTCTACCACGAAATCTATTCAGACTTTTACGGCATGCTAAAGCCCATGGCTGAACAAGTCATTGAAAATCCGTCAACAGAAGCCAAGTTTCTTAATTATGTGCCGTCTTTTGTCTCTAAAGTCGACAAGTTTGTTTTTGATATTGAACAAAGTCTGGCTGTACAAATGACTTGGCTTCGAATTGGTCTGATAGCCACTTGTATTTTGGTCCCCCTCTTGGGAGCAGTGTTCTTAATATACTTTCAAAAAGTATTCTTCCTCCCACTGCAAGCTCTGGCAGATGTTGCCTCTGCAGTCAGAAAAGGCAACTTCACAGTTCGCTCTAATTACAAAAAAGAAAACGAAATTGGAGTGTTAGCAGGGAGCTTTAATTACATGATTGAAGACCTATCCAGACTTTACGAATCTCTGGAAGAGGAAGTTAAACGAAAAACCAAAGATCTGGATCAACGTAACAAGACCGTAAATTTGCTGTTTACTTTACGCAGTATCTTCAGCAGTTCGCCAACTCTCCAAGGAGACACTTTATCAAACGCTCTGGCAGAGTTGATGCACTACATTCATGGAAATAGAATTGCTCTTTTCTTAGTGTCCGACGACCTAGATTCTTATCGTCTTTCTACCGTCTACCCGCAATTAGACACTAAACCTAAAGAAAAATTCCTGCAAAACTTAAAGGCCCAATTCTCCTCTGCTAATCAAAATAAATTAACCGAGGAAAGCGGAAACTATCTCCGAATCCAGGTCAAAGATGCCTCTCGACTCGTTGGATACCTTGTGATCCATTTCGAAGAGACACAGGAAGAACCTAGAGATTACCGGTTATTCGAAAGCGTCAGTGAAATCTTTGCGACAGCGTTAATCAATGCTCGTAAAAGAGAAGAAGGTTACCGCCTTGCTCTGTACGAGGAACGTTCAACTATTGCACGTGAACTTCACGACTCTATTGCTCAGTCCTTAGCCTTTTCTAAAATCCAGCTTACACGCCTCTCTTTAGGCCTGAAAGATGAACTTCCCAAAGGGCAACTTCAGGAAATCGTAAACGAACTCAGAACCGGTGTCTCTACCGCTTACACGCAGCTCCGTGAGGTACTGACGGCCTTCCGGCTTAAACCTACTTCTGCGGACATTCGTCAATCTATTCATAAATTATTGGAAGAATTCCATGAGCGTTCGGGGATCGAATACAACCTGAAGAACGACCTTCTCGATTTTGAAATTAATGCCAACAAGCAGGTACACTTAATCCATATCCTTAAAGAGGCATTAACTAATGTTGAAAAACATTCTCGAGCATCAAAGGTCAATGTTTCTCTTTCCATTGACTCCGATAATTTCATTAATGTTAGTATTGCCGATAATGGAAAAGGTTTGCAACCGGCTGAGCGTGAAAAGAAAGGCCACTTCGGACTTTCCATTATGGAAGAGAGAGCAAAAGCTTTAGACGCAGAAATTAACTTCCTGCCCAATACTCCTACCGGCTTGATTGTTAATTTTAGATTTAGGACTGCAAATTAGAAAATAAATTAATGAGGATGGATATTGGTCATGGCCGAAAATGAAATAACAAAAATCTTTGTTGTAGATGATCATCCGCTTTTTCGTAAGGGTGTTGTTCAGCTTCTACAGCTGAATCCAAATTTTCAAGTTATTGGGGAGGCCGGGACCTTTGAGGCTGCTGTCGCTGGCATAACCTCTAAAGAACCGGATTTAGTACTTTTGGACTTGAACATGAAAGGAACGAGCGGTATCGAAATCCTCTCAGCCATCAAAAAACACGACCCCTCTATAAAAGTAGTAATTCTGACCGTATCTGACTCTCCTAACGATTTGCTGCAAGCAATTAAAACGGGAGCCGACGGTTACCTGCTCAAAGATCTGGAGCCTGAAGAAATCCTGGAAAATATCAATCGAGCAATCGAGGGACAGGTTGTTTTAAGTCCTGTTCTTACCAATGCTTTAGCAGAGGCCCTTAAAGAAAAAAGAGACGAACCGTCACGTTCTCTTCAAGGTCTCACAGAAAAGGAACTGATGGTTCTTAAGGGAGTTTCTCAGGGACTGAGCAACAAACTCATCGCCCGAGAATTAAATATTTCAGACGGAACCGTAAAAGTTCATGTAAAGCATATTTTGAAAAAGTTAAATTTTCATTCCCGCGTGGAAGCCGCAATTTGGGTTAGTGAGAACAATATCAAGCTTTGAGGTCTTCTTCTCTTTGCCAAAATGCCGGTATTTAACCGGCATTTTGTTATTAAGGAAGCATAACTGACTTACTGATTACTTCTTCTCAGGAAGCACTTCAGCATGGCAGAGCATGCATTCATAGCGATTCGGATTAACCTTATCTCCTGTTACATGGCTCGGAGGCAATGGAGTCGGCATACCTTTCATCTTCTGCATTCCGGGTTTCGGAATCTGATGGCACATCAAGCATGCGTTCTTTGTCGGAGTAATCGGAAGATAAGCCGCTACCGGATGCGGAATCATCGGAGGAGTAAATTGATCGGTGATGGCGGCATCTGCGGCCGGTTCTTGTGCGAAAGCAGCAAAGCTTAACGCCATCAGGGGGACTAATAAGAGTTTATTCATGAATGTCTCCTATTTTTGCGTTTTCAGTCTTTTTCTGGGGTACAAAACGCAACTTAAAATTCAAACTATTTTCAGGACAAATTGAAATACATTTTCCGCAGTTAACACACTCGCCGGAGGCAAATCTCCCGACTTTGGCGGCTTCTTTAAAGTTAATCACCTGAGGTTCAGGACAGACTTTAAGACAATCACCGCAACGTGTACAAGTATTGTCATCATAACTGACCTTCAGCTGTCCGAAGCGTCCCCAAAGTGCCCAGAAGGCGCCCAGAGGACAAAGGTGTCCGCACCAGCCTCTCTTAGTGATAGCCAAATCCAGCGCAAAGATCCCGAAAACCGCGCTTAAGAATCCATAGCCGATTCCATAGACCATCTCGCGCCAGATAATTCCTTGGGGGCTAACTGCTTCAAATGCGGCTTCGCCTGTAAGAACACATAACACCAAGCAAACTGCAAGCAAGACATAACGCATTGCTGAAGGGACAGCAAGCATCTGAGATTTAATATGCAGCTTTTCTCTAACCCAAAAAGCGAAGTCCGTAACTAAATTCATAGGACAGACCCAAGAACAAAATGTTCTGCCGCTGACAAAGGCATAGAAAACCAGAATGATAAAGGCACCAAGTAAGGTCTCCGGAGAAAGCCAATACTGAGCCAATACTCTTTCTAATGCCGCAAACGGATCAGAGAGCGGAACTAAAGAAAGAATTCGTGAGGAAGACAGATCCCCTTCAAGAAGAGGAAGTCCAAACAAATTCCATCCAAGTCTGAACGTACCGATAAACAAAGCGATGAGCGTAAATTGAACTAATCGTCTTGCAATGGTATACCGCAGTCGGAAAAGCCACTCCTTCAAGGTCTTTGGAGGAGGCAGATGTCTGATTTCCTTATTTGCCATTCGGACCCTCCGAATTCAAATAATCCAATCCTCCCGGAGGAAGCTCGTGTGTCGGGCCCTCTCCAAGCATTGGACTGTTAGGAATAGGTCTGGCGTCATCTGCCTCTTTCCAACCGAGACGATAATGATCGCCTATCTTGCCGATGAATTTATCCGGATCAACAATGTTGATGCATGGAACGGCTGTCGGACAACTGTGAACGCACAATCCGCATCCCGTGCACTGATCCGGCTGAATGACCGGCAAAAACATACCGTGTTTACTAATCTGCCGAGGCTGCGTATCGATAATGATTGCCTTATTTTGTTCAGGGCAATCACGATAACAGATTTCGCATCTCAGGCCTTGCCAAGAAAGACACGTACTGTGGTCAATCGCAGCAACTCCCATCTTTGCTTTTGTAATATCCGTCAGATTCGGATCCAATGCTCCTGAGGGACACGCTTTGACACAAGGGAGATCTCTGCACATATAGCATGGAATTTCTCTTGGTTCAAAGTAAGGTGTGCCGGGCGCGGCGATATCACCAAACTTGGCAAGTTTGAGTGTTTCGTAAGGACACGCTCTGACGCATAAACCGCATTTGGTACAGGCTGTATCAAAATCCTTGCCTTCGAGTGCTCCCGGAGGTCTCGGAATGAATCCTCTGGCTTGGGCACTTTGTTGAAGAAAAAGATTCCACAGCAGACCTGCACCTACTCCTGCAGCTCCAAGCTGAACGGAACGAGTAACAAAATCTCTTCTTGATGTCTTTTTCTCAGTCATGCTTTGGACGGAGCCTTTCGGCTCCGCATACTATGGTTATTGAGCCTTATAAATCTTGACTGCAGATTTCTTGAAGTCAGGTTCTTCAGAAATCGGGTCAGTTGCGTCGATAACTACCTGGTTCGTTTGAACCTTCTCGTCAAAGAAAGCGAGCCAAGAAGAACCCTTAGGCATGAAGTTGCGCTGATTTGTCTGGACGATCGCATTGATCTTTCCGCGTCTGCTTTCAACTGTTGCCACATCGCCGTTCTTAAGGCCGCGCTTAGCAGCATCGTCTGGGTTCATGTAAACAAAAGCGTTTGGCTGAGCTCTGTAGAGTTCAGGAACTCTCATGGTCATAGAACCTGTATGCCAATGTTCAAGGATTCGACCTGTGCAAAGCCACAAGTCGTAGTTGGCATCCGGTTGTTCAACCGGGGCTGCATACGGACGGTAGAAAATCTTTGCTTTATTGGGCAACGGAACCGGCTTCGGATCTGTGATGCCCCAAAGGTTGCCAGTCGGGATAGCTTTAAAGAGCTTGCCGTAGAACGCATATCCGCCTTCCTTAACATAAGGGTC
Source organism: uncultured Turicimonas sp. (assembly GCF_902477955.1). Lineage (NCBI taxonomy): Bacteria > Pseudomonadati > Pseudomonadota > Betaproteobacteria > Burkholderiales > Sutterellaceae > Turicimonas > uncultured Turicimonas sp. The sequence goes on from NZ_CABSJB010000003.1 coordinate 84,935, forward strand.
GAAGTCCTGATTAAAGCGATACGGTGTTTCTTTTCCGTTCACAACGGGCCACATCAAACCTCGTGTCTTGGAGTTGAGATATGTATCGAAATCAGCAAGGTCATGACCGTCACCCAAAGTGAATTGGCGATATTCAGAGAACAAAGCCTTTTCCGGGAACCAGTTAAGTTTAGACGGAGCCGCTGTACTGTTGATCTTGCAGACAAAGGCAGGATCAGGCCATGCAACGTTAGTATTGGACTTACGGGCATACAACACTTCATAAAGAGTCGTTTCAGGTGTGTAGCCCATCTTCTGAGCTTCATCCAAAACGCTCGGAAGCTTGCCGTCTTCGTAACCTTCTACCTTCAAACCGGGAACTGACTGTTCGCCCCACACATCTTTCAGTTTGATGCGCTTAGCAAATTCCATCATCATCCACAAGTCGGTTCTTGCTTCTCCCGGAGGAGTTGCCATTTGCTGCCAGCCTTGTGTACGTCTTTCTGCGTTGCCGTACAAGCCCCATTTCTCGAAGATCATAGCGGCAGGGAGAATCAAGTCTGCATAGCGGCAGCTGTATGTCGGATAAGCGTCGGCCACAACGATAAAGTTGTTTGGATGGCGTGCTGCCTTCAACCAGTGGTTGCTGTTAGGAGCGGCTTGGAACGGGTTAACAACCTGTGTCCACACGAAATTAACGGAATCATCTTCCATACCGCGCAGAATTTCCATAAAGGCTCTGCCGACTTTCGGATTGATAGTCTTTTCCGGGATGCCCCAAATCTTTTCAGATTTGACGCGTGCCGGTTTAGCAGCTACCAACAGATCAGACGGCAGACGATGGCAGAAAGTACCAACCTCACGAGCCGAACCGCAAGCAGACGGCTGACCTGTTAAGGAGAAAGCGCCATTGCCCGGACGTGCGTGCTTAGCCAACAAAAGATGAACGGCATAAATCTGTTCGTTTACCCATACGCCTCTTTGATGCTGGTTAGCTCCCATACACCAGAAGCTGAGAATATCGTTGGCCTTATCAATGTAAGTATCAGCAAGGGCGACCAATTTCTTCTTGAAGTCTTCCATGCTTTCATCAGGATCTCCCTTGGAGAGCTCAGCTACGAAATCAAGTGTATACGGTTCAAGCCCCTTCTTGAATTCTTCAAAAGTAATGGACCAGTGACCGCCGGCTTTACCGCCCTGCTGAACTTGCTTAACAACCTGACCTTCTTTGCGGCCTTGGGCAATAGCTTCCCACTTGTCTAAGACGATCTCATTTTGTTTCTTTTGAACATCTTTTTCTGCCGGGAATGCAAATTTGTCGGTAGGACGCATTCCGTAACCGATGTCAACGTTACCGGTTGCGAAAATACAGTGTTTATTAACGAAATCCTGCTCAACGGCACCGCGATTAACGATTTCTCTCAAGATGTAGTTGAGAATAGCAAGATCTGTATTCGGCTTGAAGATAATTGTTGTGTCTGCCAAGTTAGAACTCATGTTCTTATAGGTAGTCACGTTAATAATCTTAGTGGCTGCGTGGGTCAATTTTCTATCGGCGACTCGAGACCACAAAACCGGATGAGCTTCCGCCATATTGTTGCCCCACAAAACCATTGTGTTGCATTTTTCAATGTCGGAATAGTTATTAGCGGGTTCGTCAATACCGAATACTTGATAGAAGCCTACCACGGCACTTGCCATACACAAGCGGGCATTCGGATCCAAGTTGTTAGAACGCCAGCCGGCCTTTACAAGCTTGCTTGCTGCGTAAGCTTCAGGGATGGTGTACTGACCGGAACCAAGAATAGCAACAGCAGTCGGGCCTTTAGCCTTGTATGTCTGAAGGAATTTATCAGCCATAACATCAAGGGCTTCTTCCCAAGAGACAGCTTCGAACTTGCCGTTCTTGTCGTATTTTCCGTTTGTCTTTCTTAACAACGGCTTGGTAAGTCTGTCTTTGCCGTACAAAATCTTGGCGTTGAAATAGCCTTTAATGCAGTTAAGACCTCTATTGACAGGTGCGTCAGGGTCTCCTTTCGTTGCAACTACACGGCCGTCTTTTACACCGACTGACAAACCGCATCCGGTTCCGCAGAAGCGGCAGACGCCTTTTGTCCAAACAATTCCATTTTCAGCAGCTCCGGCAGCAGCCTTAGCTACTTCTGAAACAGGAATGCCAACTGTCATTGCAGCTGAAGCAGCAATACCTGCTTTTAAAAGTTCACGACGCTTGACTTGGGGTAAATTAGTCGTCATACGCTCTCCTAAACCAAAGTTATTGGGTTAACTTTTCAAAATTATCAAGGGGATTAATTTCAGCGGATTCTTCAAAATGATGGACTAAAAGGGAAACATCCATGACGGAGTCAAGGGCTGAAATTGATTTAAATATTTCTGTCTCTTCAGTGACCGACGGGGCTTCGACCACCACAATAAAACGACTGGCTTCTTCTTGTTTTTGGTGAACTTCGACACCGGAAATCGTGGAGACAGCTTCCAAGGCTTGCGAAAAGCATCCGGGTTTGCAAGCCACCAGCAGGCCAGAATAATTCATGAGGTACCTACTCACACTAGTTGTTCATTAGGGGTTTTTTAAATTATGAATAATCTTAGGTAAGGAGCAAGTATTCTACCCAGAAATAACCAAAAACATTAGGTAAAAACACTTAATTTTTAGTTATTTGTATATGATTTTTACCATTTCAGCCCATAAAAAAAAGGAGGCCAAGCCTCCTTTCTTAGTTCAAAAGAACTTTTGTTTTATGAATTAGATCCAGCCGCGCAAGAATGCCATGCAGTAACCGGCAACCGTAGCGGTACACACACCAATCAAACCCGGAAGAATGAAGGAGTGGTTGATAACAAACTTACCAATCTTGGTTGTACCGGAGCGGTCGAATTCGATAGATGCCAAGTCAGACGGATAAGTCGGGATAATGTAGTAACCGTAGCAAGCAGCAGAGCAACCGACTACAACACCTGCAGGTGTACCGACAGCCAGGGCAACCGGAACGATCGTAGCAACTGCAGCCGCCTGAGAATTAACCAGCTTAGAAACAAGGAGGATAACGAAGGCATAAGCCCACGGATAAACCTTGACGTATTCAACCAAGACTTCCTTAAGGTCGTTCAAGTGAGCTTTAAACACTGTATCGGACATCCATGCAACACCGAACACGCAAACCACGGCAACCATACCTGAACGGAACACCGGAGTGGCGCCAATGGACTTCGGAGCAGTTCCTGTTGCAAATACGATGATCGCACCGCAAGCGAACATGAACATCTGAATTACTAATGTCATGGAGAGCGGTTTCTTACCAACCATTGGTCTGAATTCAGAAACTGCACCAAGGCATGCAACAACAGCAACAACGGCCAAGAAAATCCACATAGCAGTCCACTGTTTTGTAGGAAGCTTCTTGCCAAGGAGAGTCAATGTTTCGCCGTAAACATACTTCTTAGCTTCCGGATCTGCAATAAGAGCCTGGAATTCCGGGTCTTTATCCAAATCTTTGCCGCGGAAGTTAGACCAAGTTGCCATTACGAGCAAACCAATCAAACCGGCAGGAATTGTCAAAGACATCAATGTCAAAAGGTTGATTTCTGTACCGTTTGCCATTGGGTGACCGGCCATCAAAGCGATCATAGAAACGCAAGCTACGGAAACCGGAGAGCAGATAACGCCCATCTGTGCAGCAATAGAAGAAGCTGCCATCGGACGTTCCGGACGGATTCCTGTCTTAATAGCCACGTCATAAATAATCGGGAGCATTGTGTATACAGTGTGGCCTGTACCGCAAAGAATAGTCAATGTGAAAGTGACCAACGGAGCGAGGAAGGTAACCATCTTCGGACGATTACGAAGAATTTTTTCAGCTACCTGAAGCATGCAGTCCAAACCGCCGGAGGCCTGAAGTGTGGCGCCAGCAGCTACTACAGCAATAATAGTCAGAATAACGTCAACTGGAGGTTTTCCTGGTGGGAGTCCAAGCCATGGCTTCGGGCCGAAAACGAAAATGATAAGACCAATACCGCCCAAAAGGCCCAAACACATACCGCCTTTTCTTGCTCCGAAGAACAAGAATGCTAAAAGCAGTAAAACTTGAAACCAAAAAATAGCACCCATAATTTTCTTCCTGAATGAATTGTAAAAATGTGTCAAATATGGACAACATGAATAATTACCGAATTTACGAATTGATACAAGAGGCGAACCCAGTTTGGTTATAAATATTAGGGTAATTGCTAATTAGTAGTAACCCTTGTTTTTAATTAACTAAATGATTTTAAAGATGTTTGAAAAACACTGATTTTTAAGGGTTTAGACCTACCTAATTAAAAGGTACTAAGAGTTGATCCGAATTAATGAATAATCGCATTTCGAATTAAATATTAAGTAAACCAATATTTTTGCAGAGTCTTTTGCAAACTCTTGCAAGGAAAGCTAAAAACCTCTCACGTTTAGAACTTTATGAGTGAACATGTAAATTTTGATTTCGCCCGGATGGCCCGCACGGGTATCCCGGAAGTCATTTACGCAGAAGGAAAAGAAAAAGCCTCAGTTTTAAAGCTTTTAGAAAACTTCGCTTTAAAAGCCGAAAATCCCATTTTGTTTACCCGATTGGAATCTATCACCTTTAGCCAATTAGATCCTCAATTGCAGTCAAAATATTGTTTTGATTCTTTGGCTAAAACAGCGTATACGAATAAGATAGCCAAGAAAGTCGAGGGTCGGGTTGCCGTTGTTTCGGCTGGAACCTCTGACGGCTTCGTCACGTGGGAAGCCAAAAGAACTTTGGATTATCTCAATGTTGAAAACCAAGTTTTTGAAGATTGCGGCGTCAGTGGCCTATGGAGGCTACAGGAAAAAATCTCCCAGATAAATTCCTGCGACATAATTATCGCTGTCGCAGGAATGGAAGCTGCGCTCACCAGTGTTTTAGCCGGTCTGACCAGCAAGCCCGTCATTGGTGTCCCTACATCGGTAGGCTATGGAGTTTGCGCAGGAGGACAGACCGCGTTAAATTCGATGCTTGCCTGTTGTGCGCCGGGCGTAGCCGTAGTCAACATAGACAATGGATTCGGGGCAGCGTGCATGGCATACAAAATATTACTATCCTGCAAAGGATTCATTAAATGACAAACGAACACCACCATTCTCATCAGGACCACTCTCACTGTGATATTGAGATGCCACACCATCATCATGATTTCGGCAAGTCTTCTGAACAAAGTGACAAACTCGAAGCAGGAAAGAAGGTCTTGACCATCAGATCCCACTCAGGACTTGCGGGTGATATGTTCTTGTGTGGTCTTATCCGCACACTTGGACTTTCCTCTCAAGAGACGGACAACATCCTTAACGGCATTTTTCCCGCCTTAAAAGGATCGGTCCAGCTCGTAAAAAAGGAGGTAAATCACATTGCAGGCTGGCATTGTTCAGTTCAGCTCCCACACGAACATCAGCATAGAAATCTTGATGATGTTTTAAAAATTATTTCCCAAGCGCAGCTTTCTGAAAAAGCAAAGTCCTATGCCGTCTCGGCCTTCTCTTTTGTTGCTGAAGCTGAAGCTGCCGTCCACAGTCTTAACATCGAGGAAGTCCATTTCCATGAAGTAGGAGCATTAGACAGTATTTTGGACATCTGCTTTACCTGCGAACTGTTTGCCAGGTTAAATCCTGATTACTTTGTAGTCAGTCCTCTTCCTATTGCTGACGGTGTAATTCATTGCGCTCACGGCGCTATCCCTTCCCCGGCTCCGGCCGTCCAAGCGATGCTTCCGGGAATTCCTGTCCGGCCCTTTGGAGCCGAAGGAGAAACCGTCACTCCAACGGCATTAGCACTTCTTAAAGCTTTTAATCCGACATTCGGAGGCTGGCCCATGATAGTGGTTGAAAAAATTAATACCGTCTACGGTACTTATATTTATCCCGGAGTTCCTAACGGAGCGGTTTTTGTTTACGGAACAAGCTATGTTTAATCCGAAACTCGAAAGGTTAAGAGATTTTTTATCTGAACAATTCGGCGAGAAACCTGTAAACATAGCTTTTTCAGGAGGACTAGACAGCCGCTTTCTTGCATATGCTTCTACCTATTTAGGATTCAAAGTACGGCTGTTTCATATATCCGGCCCGCATCTTTCGCTTCAAGAAACAAAAGATGCGGAAAAATGGGCAAAAAATCACAACTTTCCTTTAGAGATTCTGGTTCAAAATCCTTTGCAAATACCTGAAGTCAAATTCAACTCAAGAACTCGATGCTTTCACTGCAAAAAAGGACTTTTCTCTTTCTTATTAACCCGTGTTAATAAACTATGCGACGGCACTAACCACTCTGATTTGGAATGTTACCGCCCGGGCATTCGAGCTTTAAAAGAGCTGAATGTTCTCTCGCCTCTGGCAGAGGCAGAACTTTCAAAGGCAGAAATCCGAGCTATTGGAAAAGAAATTGGATTGGATGACTTTAATCAGATATCTAAACCTTGTTTGCTTACAAGATTCCCTTACAACTTCGAAATCACAAAGGAACAAATAAACTCAATCGAAAAAATTGAGCAAAGAATTCAGAAAATCCTGGGGGAAGTGTCAACAGCGACGCCTTTTCGTGTCAGAGAAATAGGCGAGCCCTATCTTGCTGTTCACATTCCCGAAAGCCATAAGGCTTCCCTTCCAGATTCTCTGATAAAAAAAATTGAACAGGCCGGTTCGGTAGATTCTGCTTCAGAAAAAGCTTTAAAAGTCCTTTTTCTCCCTGCTCTTTCCGGGTATTTCGACCATTTGGACGGCTTTTCAAAGAAGGCTAGCGAATAGCTTCAGAGCTGGAATCTTCCTCGTTAATAATCGAGAGAATATTGGCGACTCCTACCGCACTCTTGACCCCTAGTTTGCGGCAGACCACACCTCTGTGAACTTGAACAGTTTTTTCACTGATATTCAGTTCCTCACCGATTTGTTTGTTAAGTAAACCGCGGGCAACTTTACGGGCAACCATCTTTTCTCTTGCCGTCAACGTATTGAAAGCTTGTCTGGTTTCTTCAGCCAGTTTCTTTTCTTTCCGGCGCTCTAAGTCTTTCTTAACCGCTTTCTCGATGGCCTCTAAAAGCCTGTCAGCGCTGACAGGTTTCGGCAGAAAATCAGATGCGCCATCCTTGAGAGCTTGAACGGCCATATCGATATCGCCGTGAGCAGATACAAAGATAATAGGCAAGCCATTCTTTTGCAGCATCATGACTCTTTGCAGTTCTATGCCGCTCATATCAGGCATTCGAACGTCTAAGACAACGCAACCAGGCTCTTCACGGTTGTCTTCTTCAAGAAAACGCAGCGCAGAAGAATAACAAACAGTACGCCAGCCTTCGCCTTCAATTAGAAATCTCCAAGATTTCCTCATTGCATCATCATCGTCCACAATTCTGATAAGGGCACTCTCCTGCAGCTTATCTAAGTTCATCCTCATCCTCCAAAGCTAATGGCAAAGTAACTACACAGCGAAGACCTCCTGTGGGAACCTTCGAGAGCTTAAGCGAACCCCCGTTGGCTTCTAGAAGTTCTCTAACAATTGCCAATCCTAATCCTAGACCATCTTTTTTGCTTGAATGACCAAGATTGCTCAGAGAGGCCAATTTTTCATCGCTCATTTCCGGCCCATTATCCTCGATTGTCACCTGAGCAGTTGACCCAACCTTTGTAATTTCAACATTAATTTTTGGAGAAGGCTGCCCGGACACGGCTTCTTCCGCATTTTTTAATAGATTGATTAGAACCAGATCTACATTAAGAGGATCTGCGTAAACTATCAAATCTTTGTCACCGCTCAACGTGCAGTTCAGGTTAAGTCTTCCTAATCGCTTCATTAAACTGATAATTCTAGAGGCCGTTCCCTCCAGATTAAATTTCTTTCTCTCCCTTCTTTCTTTTCTCCCGATAGTTCGAACGAAGTCGATAATATCCGAAGCACGCGTGCTTTCACCCTTGATTTCTGAAAGGGCCTCCTTAAGGACTTTTTCCGACGGACTTTTATTCCGGTTAAGTTGTCTAAGAAGCGCTTCTGAGTAGTTATTAATCGCTCCCAGAGGCTGCTTTAGCTCGTGGGCAACCATGGCAGAAATAATTGCGATGGAATTCGTCTTTTCCAGATTTTCAATTCTTTCCTGAATCTTTCTGTTTTCTCTCTCATACTCTTCGTTTTCTTGATTTTTCTTCTGCAGCTGATGAGTCTTTCTTCTAACTGCAAATCCAAGGTAGATCGAATTAAGAAGAATCAGAAGTAATGCAGCCCCGCCGGCGATGAAGTACCAACGATAATAGTGGAGAAGCCAGCCTAAAGTTCTATCTTCTAAATAACGGACTTGAGACTTCTCCAAGAGCAAATTCATCTGGTCATAGTCATTTGCCACTGTCCAATAAGCACCCTCATCTTTATCGACGGGGAGCTGCAGCAAGCTAATGGTAATTGCTCGCAGAGTAGAAGAATCGAGAGTCGGCTGAACGGAGAACATCCAGCCGGGGTAAAGATGCGTGGAGTGCCGACAATAGAAATTATTGTCAAATTTTTCATTAACGACTTTGATGGAACTTAGGTCACCATCAAAGTTTTTACGCTCCATATTCTCCAGAATGCAGCTGGCGATAAACGCCACTTCAATTTCTTTGTCCAATACTCTCTTGACGAGGTCCGGCATCGGTCGATGCGTGGTGATCACTGAACCGAATAAGTTATTAGGATTCAAGCCCTCTGCGTCAATCTCTCCCATGATTGCAAGAAAGCCCGCAAAGGCTTTCGTACTGGAAACTCCAACTTTTTTGCCCTTTAAGTCGGCCAGATCATTGATGTCGGTTCTATCTTTGTGTGTGATGATAACGCCCGCATTCGCCCTATTCGGATCGGGAGTCCATTTATTGATAGCCGTCAGAAGAGAAATTCCTCCGCTGGAGGACTTCATCATAGCGGTCAAGCCACTCGAGGCAATTGAAAGATCGAATTTCTTCTCAGCAGCATCCCTCAAGAAATCATCTTGATCATAGAAATGAATGTCTAAACGACGAGGAGCAATTGCGGCACGGATGGCTGCAACAGTATTGCTAAAGTGCTTAGCCGATATGCCCGCATCATAACTATTTACTACCGCTAATTTAACCGGACTGTCATCCGGAAGGGCAAAAGAAACTTTGGAAATAGAAGCAAAAAAAATACTTATGCAGAAAATAAGGAGCAAACGCCCCACATTCGTTTCTCTGTTAAACCTTAAAACCATTTTCCTAAATCAAATTGCCGTCTTATATTTTCTTCCTTCTTATCTTATCCTTGTGAAAGAGTTCTGAGAAGCCTGACTATCGGACACTCCTGTCGGAACTCTCTCTCATCCAGGTTCCGAGCTCTACGCTCAGTATTGCAAAAAAGTTGTAAATCTTTTATTTGGTGACCGTTGCATACTTCTTTTCCAACTCTTTAAGAAAGGGAAGGATGGTCGGATCATCCCACGGAAGGAAGCCCGGAAGATAACCGATCAAATTTCCCTTTGCATCAAGAAGAAAATTAGTTGGAACAACTTCCATCGGCATTACAGCCTCTACGGAAGTTGTCGGATCAAACCAAGTTTTAAAGTCCGTCTGTTTTTGTTTCTTCAGAAACTCTTCGACTTCCGCCGGATTAGCATCGATAGATACACCCACGAGTTCAATATTCGTACCAGCCAACTTCTTCTGCAGCTCGGCCAGTTGTGGAATTTCGCGAATACAAGGAGTACACCATGTAGCCCATACATTTAAGATAACCAACTTTCCTTTCAAAGATTCAAGATTAATGGGCTCTCCTTTGAGGTTCTTGATTTTAAGGTTCGGCATCTTACGTGCCTTGGAAAACTCTACAAATGGCTTCATCACTCTTGGTTTTTTCAGAGCTTCCCCCGTACTGTAGAGTCCGGGGGAAAAGATTGCCTGAGCATTAGTTGGTAAAGAGAAAGTTAAGGCAGCAGAAAAGCAAAGTGATTTAAGTAAAAATTTCATTTTCAAAACCTTTAGTACGTTCTTCTTACCAATAACCAACGATCAATCAAGAAGAAAACAACAAACCAAATACACAAATACATTCCCATCAGCAGAACATTCTGACTAAGAACTTGAGCTTCAAGTAGGTCATGATTTAACAATCTAAACAGGGTTGAAGGGTTAATCATCAAACAAATGTTCATCAATTCATTGGTGATTTTTCCTTCAAAGGCAATTGTGAAAATCAGAAGTCCCAAATCATAGAGAAGAACTGAAATCAGCCAAATTAAAAGTAATGCAGCCAAGGCCTGGGCTTTAGTCGAGGCACAAAGACTAATTGCGTATGAAATTAAAATAAAAACCAGCCCTAATAGCCAACCGGAAATAACCAAGGCAAAAGTCAGTTTACCCACTTCTGTCAAGTCATAAGGCAGCAAATGGACTGCTGACAGAATTGGTAACACAGAAGAGCCGATAAGGAGGCATAAACCGAATGCAAACCCTTGTCCTAAGAGTTTTCCAACGAGTAATGCAGTCCGGCTAATCGGATAAGTCAAAAGCAAAAGCAGAGTTCCTTGCTCCTTTTCTCCTACAAAAGCGTCGTAAGCCATCAGAACGGCGATAAGGGGAATAAGAAATACGTCCAGCATTAGCAAGGAATTCATTACAGAAGGAAGAGGTCTGAAGCTAAAATCTCCTCCTAAAGCAGCCACTCCGTATATGACGGATAACGATGTCAGAACAAAAAGACAGGATCCAACCAGAAGCCAGAAACTGCGTACTGTGTCTTTAAATTCTTTACAGGCAATAACCCAAGTAGAAGCCGCTTTCATTACTCAAGCCTCCCCTTTCCTATGGCTTTTTTATATATGTCTAGAAGCGAAGGGGCTACCACGCCTACACTCTTGATGTCGTATTTCATCTCTAAATACTCTTGAACTTTCTCCAGCTTATTGGCTGGACAAAACAAGCGGTTTTCTCTCAGGAAGGAAGAAAGTTTTGGGTCCGTACGAGCTGTATCAACTGCCTTTGAAGAAACCATCTCATAGGGGACATCAAATTGTTCGCTCAAGCTTCTGACAGTACCGTCTGCTACTTTCACGCCGTTGCATAAAATAACCGCACGATCGATAAAATCTTCTACCAACAAAAGTTCGTGGGTACACACTACTACTGTGCTGCCGCTATTCTTTAATTTAACTAACTCGCTGTACATCAAGTCAGAGGCCAAGGGGTCAAGTCCCACGGTGGGCTCATCTAAAAATAACAATTCCGGTTTAGTTAATAAGGCTTGAGCTAAGCCGAGACGCTGACGCTGGCCCTTGGAGCACAGAGAAACTTTCTGATTAGATACTCTGGCAAGTCGGAGTGTCTCAATAAGTTCCTGAATCCGTGCCTTAGGAACTTGTTTGAGGTCTGCAAAGTAATTTAAGTTTTCTTGAACAGTCAAGTTTTCATAGAAACTGACATTCTCAGGTAAATATCCAATTTTTTTAGCTGCCGATCCTGGTTTAGTTCCAAGAACCGACACCGTCCCGGAGGAAGGAGCAATGAGGCCTAATAAGATTTTTATTAAAGAAGATTTACCGGCTCCATTGTGCCCGATTAGTGCCACGAATTGCCCTCTCTTGATTGAAAGAGAGATGTCTTTGAAGATACATACCTTCCCGCGCTTTAATGAAATATCTTGGCATTCAATTGCTGTCATCTTCTTTTCGCTACTTCTGTTTTAATAAGCTCTAAACCACGTTTTAGCAGAATTTTTCTCATCGAGGCATCCGGCTCAGCTTGTTTCATTTAATTGGAACTTACCGGCCAATCCTTTTTTGGTTTTAACGGATCTTGAATTAGTGGGTTTGAATCCACGATCCCTTTTCCCTTATCTAATTGAAACTGAGCATTCAAATAACGAAGAAGAGAAGCCAAAGGACTGTCCATCAGGAACCGAGCTTGCGGATACATCCAAAATAGCCTGTCGAGAGAATCGTTCGGCTGATAAGCTTGGTCTCCAATTCCATCTTGATTTAAATCCCAGCCTTGATAATTGCTCCAAAAATTTCCTACTCCGTTAATACTCCATTCAACTGAACCGGAGCCAACGTAGCGAACCTGCTGACGGTTATGGATAAAGCGGTTGCGAGAAAGAATCGTTCCTTCTCCGCCCATGGCAACTCCCACCCCAATCTCGCATTCCTCGAAGGTATTGCCGTCAACCGTATTTGTCCCTCCTCCATAGATAAAGAGGCCTTTTCCTTCGGTATCCAATGAAGCCTTCCCTCTCGGATTTTTGACTTTAGTCACATGATTATTTTCGACCGTCGATTTATCACTCTCGTTAAGAAGAATTCCGAACTCAACGGTACGCTTGCTGGTATTGTCAGCTACTCGAACTCTTTCAGAACTCATAACGGCATATCCGCCGATGCACGCCTCTGCTTCGTTGTTAAAAGCCGAGTCACCTCGGGTGTACATATAGTGAATCCCGTACTGCAGAGCTGCAAAATAATTATCTTCCGATAAGGTTTTGTCGGTATTTTCGAAATAAAAGCCGTCCCTTGTATAGAGCACGCGATTGTTTACGAGCTTAGCGTTTTTAACATAATTGAAATAAACACCGTCTCCGCGATCTAAAACATGACGGCGTTTGTATCCACGAATCTCACATCCGGAGATTTTGATATCTGAAGCTTTATCAGCTCGAATTCCAAATCCAGCGGTATTGATTTTCAAGTTTTTAATATCGATGCCGCTGAAGCCTTCTTTTATAAGAACGCCGCTCTGTCGTTCATATAAATCTTTTCCGCAATTCTGCAGAGAAAGATTTTCAAGGGTGACGTTATCAGCCTCAACTACAAGACAAGAACCTATGTCGCCGCCATCAATCACGGCTTTCTCGGTTCCTTTTAAGACAATGCTTTTGGTGATCGAGAAATTGCCTTCATAAATGCCTGAAGCAAGAGTGATAGTGTCCCCCGGCACAGACGATTTCAGAGCTTTTTCCAAGCTTGCTGCAGAATCCGCCTGCAATTCTGCGCTTCCCGCAGCTGGTGCAAGAAGCGCAAGGATAAGAGCGAAAACTCTTAACGTCATTAATGACCTTTTAATGACTTCAGAAGTTCTAGGTTAACTTCAGAATAATTAACGATTTTTCCGCCATGCTCTTTGGTAAATTTTTCAACTGCTTCTTTGTTTGCGAAAGGCAGGATAGATTTACCCATTGCTCCTCGGACGTCTGAGCCGGCGTTATAGACGGCTTTTTCAGCTAAGAGCATTTTTTCGTGTAAAGGAACATCTTTGGTATTTCCGAAATCACTCACGAAGAAAGCCTCTACTTTTTTGGCATTTTCCGGCTGCAAGGAATAAACGAAACCGTCTTTTACCGAGCAGAACTTAAGCGGCTCTTTTTCGCCCTTTACATAAACCTGAGCCTTCGCTCCGGGATAGTTGAGAATAACCATGCCACAAATAAGACAACGGTCATGTTTTGTAAAAGCCGCAGGAGAAAAAGTTTTGGTTTCTTTTTCGGAAGAACAGCCTCCGATAACTAAGACACAAGCAGCGACGGCTAAAAGACTAAAAATTTTTTTCATAAGCTATTTCTGAACCCTTTTCACCTTATTACACGGTGCAGAGGGGTCTCCAAAAGAGGAACTCTGTGCTGAGAAAGTGTTCCGAGCACAGAGTTGTTTTAATTACATGCCGTTGATCTGGCCGGCGTAGATGATGAAGAGGCGCAAGCACATCATGCCGCAGATAGCCGCAATGCCTGATGTATAGAAAGCACCCGCACTGTCTCTGAATGCTTTGCTTCCGAAGAAGCTCAGAACCAATGGAACGAGGAAACCAACGCCCACGGCCCCAATCCAGAATACTTGTGACCAAATACCTGTTGTAAAGGCTACGGAAGCAGCTTGGGCAGCAGCATTGCCGCTGACCAGAGCAACCATAATCATCAACAAGCACATTGCTTCTACCGCCATAATCGGCCATTCAGCAGCGTGAAGGACATGAAGATCTTTTCCATGACGATCTGCACCGAACAACCAAGCTGCAAGAACCTTGGTAGCTGCACAACCGGCAGAAAAGCCGGAAGCAACGAACAAAGCAGGAAGAACAGCAGTGTTGATCAGAGGGAATCTGATAAGAGCAGAAATCAAGAATCCGGTGTAGGCACAAATTGCAATTGCCAAAATTAGAACGAGCCAATCTAAGATAACTCTAAATTTGGCACAGAAACTAATAATGGGATCAAGCCATTTGAGCCAACTAAATGACGTAATTTCTGTTTGCAGAGAAACGCACATCAATACGAATACCAACGGGATGTAGAAAAGAAGTGCCATCACGCCGATACTCATCACTGAGGTTGGATTGTAGTAAACAAGAATACGCCAGAAAAAGAGCGGATTAGTTAAGTCAAGGACAAGACAGATCATCCCGAGAACGATCTTAATAAAGCCGATCAAGCTAGCTGCTTTCATAATCGGAGTATTTAGATGTGTTCCTCGGAAGAGATTTAAGCAAATAGCGATGGCTACGGCACCTCCGGAAATACCTGCTAAAAACAGATATACGGCAATCGGCCACGGCCATGCTACGCCTTCGGATAGACCAATAGTGAAATCCAGCATAATCAGACTCCTTGTTTAGTGACAGGGACATATCTCAGGTTCGGATTCGTTCCCAAATGGGCACGAATTCGTACCGTATCCTTGACACGCAGCAACCTGCTGATAATACTTTGAGGGTCATTTAGATCGCCAAAATATAAGGCGCCATGACGGCATGCGTTAACACATGCAGGCTCCAGCCCTTTACTCAACCTGGTATCCAAACAGAAGTTGCAGTTATCGGCAACTTTAGTTTGAGAATTGATGAAACGGACATTGTACGGGCATGCCGCAATGCAGTATTTGCAGCCTACGCAACGATCCGGATCCATAGTCACGATATTTGTCTTCGGATCGCGGTGCGCTGCACCGGTAGGACATACTCTTACGCAAGGTGCATCCTGACACTGCTGGCAGGAAACTCGAACATAAACGCGTTCACAGTCGCAGTCTCCGGGACCTCCGCAAATCGGACAAGTTGTCCCCGGAATATGGGTGGTCTGACGCTCCAACAAAAGCCTTGAAATTCCGGGAGGAAGATTGTTGGCTTCGTTACATGCATCCTTACACTCGCCGCATCCAATACATTTATTCTGGTCAAAGACCATTCCATAAACTGGATGAGGCTGGGCACTGCCTGACTCTGCTGCTACCGCAGTTTGAACTGCAGTGTTGGCTGCCTTTTTGTCGTCTCCGGGTTTACAGCCTCCCAGGGTTAACAAAACTAAGGAACCCGCGGTTGTACCGGCTAGAAATGTTCTTCTATCGATGTTTTTACTCACGGTGATTCTCCATAACGGACGAGATTGGTCTGTCAATAATTCTTTTGAGCTAAGTGCTCTGAAACTCTTATCGGCTGCTTACGCAAAGAAATTGCTTCAGAGCTTCTAAAACTTAATGTCGGGAAGACTCCCTTCATTAGAATTAGTTATTTCATTAGCCGTGCGGCCATGCCATCTTCGGACGGTTTCCTTCTACTTTAGGATGTCCGGCCGGCAATTGCCCGTCGGCAGATTTATTAGCTCCGGGTTTTTCGACCTTTTTCAATGTCACTTCAAAAACCAAAGCGGATTCCGGAGGAACTGGACCTGCTCCTTCTTCGCCATAAGCCAGGCTGGCCGGAATAACAAAAATAGCTTTGCCGCCTTCCTTCATTTGATACAGACCTTCTTTAAAGCCCGGGATAAGAGTCATAACAACATCTTTTTCCTCAACGGTCTTTCCTTCCGGATTAGTGAAAGGAGTTCCGTCTACGAGCTTGCCGACATAGTCCATCGTCACTATGTCTTCTTCCTTCGGAGCAGCTCCTGTACCGGCCTTTAATTCTTCGTACTGCAGACCTGATTCAAGCTGTTTTACGCCTTTGCGAGCCTTATTTTTGTTTAAATAAGCTTCGCTTTCAGCTTTGTTTTTCTCTTTTGCCTGCTTGACTCTAGCTTCATGAAGCTTGTTCAACTTTTCAGCTCTAGCATTTAAAGCTGTGATGATCTCTTCTTCAGTGAGCTTAGACTTGTTTTTCAGCGCATCTGTCAGACCTTCCATTACCTGGTCCATGTTGACAGGAACACCCAATTCAGACTGTTTATAAGCCTGGGAAGAAAGGTAGTTACCTAATGAAGCACCAAGGCTATAGGACTCTTTTGCATCCTGGGAAAGCTCTTGTGAAACGGCTGTTCCGACAAATGCGACGGCTAAAACAGCAGACAAAATAGATTTGGTGAAAATTGACATAGTGTTTCTTTCAAATGATTTTTGGTGGGGGATTAGAAATGGGGTTTATCAAGTTACGGTCTTTCAATCTTGCGACCTGAAAGCTTCCAACCTTCAATTCCGTCAGGCATCTGACGAACGTCGGTATAGCCCAGCTTCATCACTTCTCTTGCTGCCATCTCACTTGCAGTGCAGAGTCTGTTGACGCAATAAAACACGATGGTTTTATCTTTGTCTTTCGGGAGAAGATCTTTCCAGTTTCGTACGTTAAAGAATTTAGCACCGGGAATGTATCCCTGGGTCCAAATCTCCAGCGTATTAACATCAAAGAAAGGGACTCCTGACTCCCAAAGCATCTCTGCTTCACGCATTGAGATTTGATTCAGAAGTTCATCGTAAACCGGCGCCTCCACCGGCTCTCCACCTCCGCCCGCAAAATTGATTTGCGAATAAAGGCAAAGAAAAGAAACTGCAACTAATTTGAATAACTTGTTTATCATTTTTTGTCCCGTTTTCACTTCGGACCCGAAGGTCCGAAGTAAATGTGACACTGGGTTTTAAATTACTTTGTCACTGTATTTTCAGCTTTGATGGCCTTGTAACCGCCCTTGTCAATGATTGACTGAGCTTTGGTGAGATATGCCTCAGCTGTTTCTACACGCTGTTTTGTGTAGTTGAAGGCATGGACACCCCAAGAACCGTCTTCTTCAACTTGCTTAATGATTTCTCCGGCCTTGTCAATGAGAAGCATAGCTTCCGTTCTTTGTTCCGGAGTCAGCTTAGTGACTTCAAGCAACTTGTTAATACGTGTCATGGCATCAACATTCTTCTGATGGCTTTCCTTAATTGGGTTCTGCCACTTCATAACTTCACCATAGATTTCCTTCTGGTCTTGGTAAATGAGACCTTGATCCAGTTCGGACTGGAATGGACTATGGCAGCCTTTTCCTTCTGTAACTGTGAAATCGGCGATAGAAGTTCTTGCGCAGCTCCACATTAAGTCAACGTAACCGTGGCCTTCTTCGTCACGAGCAATACGCCAGCCCTTAGAGCTTGCATCACGGGTTTGTCCCGGACCCGGATTCATCATCTTCTTCTCTGGGTCGACCATGATCTTGAAGAGGTGAGAACGGCGAACGGCATCGAAACCGGCCATATCCGGACGCTGAATAGCTGTGAAGTTTTCGCAGCTCATTGTGAACGGCATATGACATGCAATGCAATCAACCTTGCTGTGTGTATCAGCCTTGGAGGCCATTTCTGCCTGAACCTTATGGCAGTCTTGGCAAGTCTGACGGATAGCCGGACGGGTAGTACCGGATGTCCAGTCGTTACTTGTCACTTCATGAGGATCGTGGCAAGTTACGCAGCGCATACCCTTTTCATAGTGCTTAGACATGAAGAGCTGTGCGCCTTCTGTACCGCAAGACGGGCAGGAAGATTTTGTCTTAGCATTGAAAGCTTTTTCCAATTTACCCTTAGCGTCAGGACGATCGACTTCATCTTCGATGAAGTTCAAGCGCTGATGGCAGCGGTCGCAGTTTGTGCTCATGTTGTTGGTGTTGCCAATCAAGTGGCCGCCTTCACCGTGGCACTCTTCACAAGCGATACCGCGAGAAATTGTGTGCTTCTGGAGCTCTTTCGGATTACCCAAAGCGGCAAAGAATTCTCTCTTATCCTTAAAGTCAAACTTGAATGCGTGGCAGACTTCACAGTAAGAAGAAGCAGCCTGAACAAGAAGTTTGCCTTCATAGGTAGAACCGTAGGAAGTCATACCCCACTGATGAGAAGCTGAGGGACCGAACTGGTTGAGTTCTGTTGGGAAGTCAGGAATCAGTTTCTGAATTTCTTTTGCCTTTGCAGGTGTAAGCCATTCAGCCCAGCCGCGGGACATCTGGTTACCGCCGGCAACGATACTGCCTGTACCGTCTTTCAGAAGACCGTCACGAACGTGATAGGAACCACGAACGAGCCATCCGTCGATAAAACCGTATTTAGTACGCGGTGTACCGATGGTAGCGTAGATAACGTCTGCTGTAATACCGTCAGGAAGAATAGAAGCTTCCGTTCCATACAGCTTCTTCTTCAGATCGTTATCCACTTCAGGATGTTCTCCCGGGAATCTAACGGTCTTGGCATGACGGGAACGTTTCCATTGTTCGTACTGAATAGCGTGGCATTCACCGCACTTTTCAGGACCTACGAATTTATTCGGAAAGTCAAGAATTGAGCGTTGACCTAAGCGATACTGAGATGCCATTGGGCGTTTGCCCGGCTGGTGTGCGGAATATTTCTGAGCGTTGCCTTCTCCCAAATACTCAGAACCACGGGAAGAAATAACCGGAGTACCGATAACACGTCCGTCTTTGCCGTAAGTAGCAAAGATCGGGTGATTCTCGAATATGTAATCCCACATTTCCTTTTCTTGGACTATGTAGTCTTGCAATGTCCGGATGCCTTTTGATTGCTCGGTCACGTCAGGATTATCCCAGACCTTCTGAGTCAATGCGTCAACTTTCGGAGCCGGAAGCGGCTGGCCGTTAGCGGCATAGACACAAAATGCTGTCATTGTCGCTGCAATGCCAAGCCCAATTTTTGTCAATCGTGTCTCTTTTAACATTAATTTCTCCTTGTGAGGCGCGATGATCAGCGAACGTCTATCTTTCACAAATAAATCAGCCTCTGTAGGTATAGGGTTGGTACTCGATACTGGTGGGGAATCGAAATACCAAGTTCAGTTTAAGTTAAGGAAAACGGATGAAGAATAAGACTAATGTTGTAAGGGTTATCGCTCAAATTTATCCTTAATTGAAAATTATTAAGGCGGATTTTCTTAAATTTTTACAAACTTGATAAAAACTATCAGTTATTAATTTTTATAGCTTTAAGTAAATAAAACCCCCGATAACTCTGGGGTTTTGAAGAAAAAATAGAATATTTTGAAATTCGAAGAGAAGATTTCTCGACCACAAGTATCAAGAATCATCGGAAAAATTGAAACAAAGTCTATTAGATGATTGTCTTAGATCGGTTACCTCTATAACGCTTAGAAATAATGTAAGGAAAAGAAAAATAAGTAAACAAAAAGAGACGGATTGTGATGTCCGTCTCTACCCAAAAAATAGTACTGCTCTTCTACCGAGAAGTTGGTAGTCAATCACTCCTTAAGGCGAGGTACTGTCAGGCTTCCCTCCGGCATGAGAATAACTTTTCCGTTTCTGCCGATCTTTGCTTCAGCAGCGGCCAGAGCTTCTTCAAAAGTATCGTAGGCTCCCTCAAACAACATTTCTCTAGCCATCTTTCGATCAAGACTAGATACAAGATAGAACTTAGCTTTTTTCATCAGACGAGTAACAGCAAAAGCTTTGTTCGCGCCGATTTGGAAGTTCTTCTCCAATTCTGCCTTGATAGCATCCGGAGAACCTAAACGCTTGCAGGTTTCTTCTAACACGGCAGAACCGCTTCCTTCCACACACTCGGCAAACAGAATAACGGCACCGTCTTGCTTAACCGCACAAACGGCATTGTCCATTGTCTTCTGCATTTGATAGACGTTAATGTCTTTCGGATAACCGCCACAGGAAGCAACAACGATATCGGCCAATTCAGGAATTTCGCAACCGTAGACCTTATCAACAAACTTGCAAGCCTCTCTGTGAGCTTTGAAGACATCGCCGGCAAAGACTTTCAAGATCTGATGATGAGCATTGAGGACGGCATTAAATAAGAAGAGAGAACGTCCTTTTGCAAAAAGCTTTACGCCTTCTACCTGATCCTCATAGCAGGGATTGCCGTCCATACGGCCGATTGCCGCTTCCGGCTGGAGCATGAAGCTGTGGTTAACTCGAACGGTTTCCATAGCAGCACAGCCTGGGAGGATAGCTTTTCTACCCCCGCCGTAACCGCTGAAATAGTGATGAACGATGCTTCCTGTCAAAATGACGTGGTCTGCGTCGCAAATATGCTTATTAATCCAGACAGGAGTACCGCGGGAAGTCGTTCCAAAATATCTGAAGTCTTCCGTCTGAGTAGAGATGCTGTTGTACATCTTTACTCTGGAAGCTACGTTTTCGCCCACGGCTTTAACCATTTCTTCATGAGTCATTGCGCGGTGTGTGCCGAGGGAGAAGAGAATATGCATATCCTCGTCTTTTACGCCAAGCTTGTTCATTTCATCAAGAAGAATCGGCATGAATTCAAATGAATTTGCAACTCGGGTCAAATCGTTGCAGATAAAAGCAACCTTTTGACCGGGCTTAACGATTTGATCGATAGGAGGAAGACCGACCGGGTTATAAAGCACATCATGAATCGCTGCTTTCAGATCTTTGATAGGCTCGAAAGGTTCAGTCCTAACCTCTTTAATGATTCTTTCTTCTTCCAAAGCAAAAGATTTTTTGCCTTGTCCGTAGGCAAACTCAAACGTCTTCATTTCATTTCTCCTGCACGCTGTCTGAAACGTTTTGTAAAATCTTGTGAAGCATGGCATAAAATCACAATTTTTACATTAATTAACAGGGTTAATACCTAATAGAATAGTCTTAGACTCTCTTCATCGGAACAAAAGAAATCCTTTCGACTAGAAAAGCCTTCCTAAGTTCTACCTCTCGAAAAGATGCCTCGTTGTTTTCAAAGACTTTCTTCACGGCGGACATTTTTCAAAGTAAAAAACACTAAAATAATCGTTTATCTAAATTTTAAGAAGGATTCTAAGAATGTCCGGACATTCCAAATGGGCCAATATTCAACATAGAAAAGGCCGTCAAGACGCAAAGCGTTCCAATATTTGGACAAAGTTGATTCGTGAAATTATTGTTGCCGCTCGTCTTGGCGGAGGAGATGCAGACAGCAATCCTCGCCTTAGACTCGCTCTTCTTAAAGCCAGAGGTGCCAACGTTCCGAAAGACACCGTTAACAACGCTATTCTTAAGGGAACCGGCAAATTAGAAGGCGTAAGCTACGAAGAAATTCGTTATGAAGGTTACGGTGTCGGCGGCGCAGCTCTTATTATTGACTGCACGACAGACAACAAAACTCGTACTGTTGCCGATGTCAGACATGTCCTTTCAAAGAACGGCGGGAACCTCGGTACTGACGGAAGCGTCTCCTTTATGTTCAAGCACTGCGGCTACTTCTTGTTTGCTCCCGGCCTGAGCGAAGACGAAGTCATGGAAGTCGCCTTGGAAGCCGGTGCTGACGACGTCATCACTGATGAAGAAGGCGCCATTGAAGTCATCTGCTCTCCGCAGGCCTTCGAAGAAGTCAATGCTGCTTTTGAAGCTAAAGGCTGGAAACCTGAAGTTGCTGAAGTTACATGGAAGAGCGACACAGAGACAGTTCTATCCGGCGAACAAGGCGAAAAAATGCAGAAACTTCTGGATGCTCTCGAAGATCTCGACGACGTTCAGCAAGTTTTCACAACAGCTGTTATTGAATAATTTCTAAAAATTACTTTCTCAGGGTCAAAATGAATATTCTTGTTATTGGAAGCGGCGGCAGAGAACATGCCTTGGCATGGAGACTTGCCCAATCTAAAAACGTCTCTAAAGTTTATGTTGCTCCCGGCAATGCGGGAACTGCCCTAGAGCCCAAACTCGAAAATCTACCGATTCAAGATTTGAACGAGCTTGCCGCTTTTGCTGCTGATAATGGAATTGCATTTACCGTTGTAGGACCGGAAGCTCCCCTGGCCAAAGGCGTGGTAGACCTCTTCAGAACTAAAGGCTTAAGGATCTTCGGACCGACTCAAGCAGCTGCTCAATTGGAATCTTCTAAAGACTTTGCTAAAGCCTTTATGAAGAGACACAACATCCCAACGGCTGAATATCAAACTTTCTCTGATATCGAAAAAGCTCATCAGTACGTCAATGAAAAGGGCGCCCCGATTGTTATTAAGGCAGACGGTCTTGCCGCAGGCAAAGGCGTCATTGTTGCTTTAACTGAACAAGAAGCCCATGATGCTATTGACTTCATGCTTGGCGAAAACAAGCTGGGGGACGCAGGCGCAAGAATCGTCATTGAGGAATTTTTAACCGGCGAAGAAGCAAGCTTCATCGTAATGGTTGACGGCGAGCATGTCGTTCCGATGGCTTCCAGCCAAGACCACAAGAGACTTCTCGATGATGACAAGGGCCCGAATACCGGCGGTATGGGTGCCTACTCTCCTGCTCCCGTCGTCACTCAAGAAATCCATGACAAGACAATGGAAGAAATTATTCTTCCGACTGTTAGAGGAATGGCAAAAGACGGCATCCGCTATACAGGATTCTTGTATGCCGGCCTGATGATTGACAAAGACAAAGAAGGTAAACCAACCGTAAAAACTTTGGAATTCAACTGCCGTTTCGGCGACCCTGAGACTCAGCCTATCATGTCCCGTCTCAAGAGCGATTTTGCAGAGCTCGTTCAAGCAGGTATAGACGGTAAGCTTGACGAAGTTAAAGTTGAGTGGGATCCTCGTTCAGCTCTCGGCGTGGTCTTGGCTGCAGAAGGCTACCCCGCTTCTCCGCGTAAAGGTGATGTCATCACAGGAATTCCTGCGGAAGATGATTCCACTAAGACATTCCATGCGGGTACTAAATTGAACGATAAGAAAGAAATCGTTACTTCAGGCGGACGCGTGCTTTGCTGCGTCGGCTTAGGCAGCACTTTAAAAGAAGCACATGACAAAGCTTATCGTACAGCTGAAAAGATCCACTTTGACGGATGTCAATTCCGAAAAGACATCGGCCACCGCGCTCTTTAAATGAACTTTAAAAAACGAATTTTTTCTATTTTTTGTGCAGCTGTATTCTCTGCAAGCGCAGCTGCACAAACTGTTGTTCCGAAAGTAGTACCTCCGAACAACGATAAAACGCCCGCTCCTTTTTCCTATCCTGCCGATCTTGCCTCTCCGACTTTTGATCAACAGGAAAATATCGGCAGCTACCTCCAGCTCGGAGTTTTTGACGTAATCCTCGGCCAAACACCTCTTTCCATCGCAATTCATGTTTTGGGAGGAGAACTTCACTTTACCCAGGATAAGACCCCTTTCCTTTGCTATTCCGCTCCGGTTCCTGAGATTAAGCAAAAAGTAAAAGCTAAGAAGAAGTCGGAAGAAAAAGAAGAAGAGCCGCAAGAACCATTCTTTCAGAATATTTGGCTGACAGTCGGCAGCAGAGGCGAAATTTCTGAGGTAAGACTTCAGAAGCTTAATGATCCTGCGCAAATGTGCCCGCTTCTTCCTGAGGCCTACCGGGAAGTATCAATCAACGGCATATTCATCAACGAAACTTCCAAGCAATTAAAGAGCCTAATACTTCCGGAAATTTCAGCAGAAAACGAAGAGACCCAGTGGAAATATTGGTTCAGTCTTTTACCCTCAGATCGCCCCGGATACAACGTGGCAGGTTTATTCGGCATCAAGCTCGACAATGATACCGTCGACCAGATCATCTCTGTCAGCATTCCCCTTAAGGCTCAATAGTTCTCATGAGAATCGGCATCTTCGGCGGAAGTTTCGACCCTGTTCACACAGCTCATATTCAAATGGCTTTAGGAGCAAAGTCACAGCTTAATCTTGACGAACTCTATTTAGTCCCTACTCGCCCCTGGCAAAAAACGGCCAGAGCATCGGACGAAGATCGTCTGGAGATGCTGAAAATTGCCTTCGCTCCTTATAGTGCTCATCTAAGAATTGATACACGAGAGCTGGAGCGTGCAGGGCAATCTTATTCCATTGATACGATTTTCTCTTTCAGAAAGCAATACGGACCGACCTGTAAATTATTTTTTGTAATGGGGGCCGACCAGTGGCGCAACTTGACTACCTGGATTCAGTGGCAAAGGTTCCCGGAATTAACAAACTTAGCAGTCTTCAAAAGAAACGGAATAGCTTTTTCAGATCCCTATGAAGGGAAATACAAAGTTATCCCCGCCCAAGATTCTCAAGAATGCTCGGCGTTCGGAGAAATTTTTCTTCTGAATCTTCCGGAACTGGATGTCTCTTCTTCTGCAATTCGTCAAGCTCTTTTTCAAGAACCCTCTCGAAGCTCACCTATCGTCGGCCTTGATCCAAACATCCAGAACTACATTCTGGAGCACGAACTTTATCTTCCTAGAGAAGGCTCTCATAAGATTTAATTTTTTCGCTGCAAATAGTAGAAAGGCCGCCCGAAGGCGGCCCTGTGCTCTAAGGAGAAGTCTTAGAAAATGATTGGATCGTAATAACCGGCAAAGAGAATAGATGCTCTCAGCAAGAGTGCTCCTATAATGCCCAGGACAGCACTGCAAGCTAAAATCTTGTGGCTTCTAGTCAGCAGATTCAGCAAAAGAGGAATCACTGAACCAAAAATAATCACACCAAACCAGAACATCGTTGACTGAGGTCCGCTGATAAGACTTTCAGCACCTGCTCTTGCGCCCGTCAAAGCGGAACCCAGAGCAACATGGACGAAAGCAAAAATTGTGAATAATTCTGCGATTTCAACCCAGAAGGCAGTTCTGCGGCTCCAACGAACAGTGTCAGGATTGATCAGTTTGAAGATCATGAGCAATTCGATACAGCCGATAGAACTTGCCATACCGGACATGATCCATAGCAACGGAATCAAGGCTGTATTCCAAAGAGAAATGCCTACTGCTTGAGTCAGCAAAAAGCCGGAATAAATCGTGCAGCACACACCGAGCAATGCAAAGATACCGTTGAACCAATCAGAGTGTGCCATTGCCTGCCACTTCTCTCCTTTAAACAAAATACCGGCGCAAATCAAAGAATAGAAGACAGAGGCGATACACAAGATTGACAATAAGCAAATCCCGATTAGCATCCATGACTGAAGGTTGAGCGCCAGATCCATTATGGAGCTAAATACGGCGATCGGCAAATTCAGCATTCGACCCAAATGGCTGACAACCAAGAGAGTGCCTACAATGCCTGAGACAGTCAAAACATAAACAAAGTTTTTTTGACGAATCCAGTAATTTAAGAAAAATCCCATGCCTGCTAAACCCACAAGCCACAGGAATATGGCAATTGTCCAACCCCAATGGGCGGCCTGAAGCTGAGGTGTAAGTGAGGTTAATTCAATCATTTTGACACCACTACGTAAAAGTTAGGCTTCGTGCCTTTGTTAGGCATAAGCAATTCTGTACGACAGGAAGCAATTTTTTGAGAAATTTCGCTCTTTGGATCAAGAACATCTCCAAATAATCTGGCTTCAGCCGGACAGGCTTGTACACAGGCCGGCTGCTGACCGTCTTGAATTAACTTCATGCAGCCTTCGCTAATGCATTTGACCGGCAGCCCGCTGTCAGGATGAGACCATCTGGCATCGTACGGACAGCTGGCAATGCAGTAATTGCAGCCGACACACTTGCTCGGATCGTTGCGGACCAAACCGTTTTCATCGTAATAATTGGCACCGAACGGGCATGTTTTTACGCATGGAGCATTTTCACACTGCTGGCACTGAACCAGAAGATTGACCGGACGGTTCGTTTCAGAGCGATAAATCTTGATATTAGAAGCCGGCAGGTTTGTTCCCGGAATATTTCTATTCATCATTTCCGGGAAATTAGTCTGGGAGCAGGCCAAGATGCAGGCTCCGCAGCTGATGCATTGGGTTGCATCAAACAGATGTGCTAGTTGTTTTGTTTTTACAGCCATTTCTAGCCTCTCACTTTATTGATTCGAACAGAGCTGTTATTAGCCACGTTGCCGAAGAAGGGCTGAGCGTATCCCGTGGAGAACCAGTGGGAGTTGATTCCTTCTTTGACAAATTGATAGTTAGGATCGAGCAAGTTCTTTGTTCTCACACCGCCGGAGAATCCGAATGCGAAGACTGAACCCGGAATAACTTTTTTAGTCACTGTGATGGCGGCACGACCTTTCGCCTTGGTATCAATACCCTCGATCTCAACAATTTCATGGTTTTTGATGCCCAACCTTGCGGCATCTTCCGGATTCATCCAGACAGTTCTGTCGCCTAAGTAACGTGTGGGCTCCGTAAACATATTCAAGCCGGAACAGGTTTGGCAATTCTTACCGGAGACCAAAACAAACTCGTTGCTGTTAGATTTCGGTGCCGTGTAAGCCGGTGATTGAATATACCCGGTAATAGGAGCGATAGCTTTTGAGCAAGCCGGATTTGAAACGCTCTTAAATGAGTAGATTTCAGCTTTTCCGGAAGGTGTTCCGAAAGGCTTTTTATATGGATAGACGTCATAAACCTTGGGCTTGATAGTGGACCATCCTTTAGTAGCCATATCTTCGCGAATTTGCTTGCCCCACCCCGGAACAGCTTTCTCACAGTCGGCAACAAGTTTGTCGTACCCCCGTTGTGCAAATGCATCGAAATACTGATTGAACTCTTCAGCCGTCTTGCATTCTTTATAACCAACTCTTTCAGCTCTTTCCGGAAAAGCTCTGCGAAGAACTTCAAGAAGGATCCACACGTCATGGCGTGCGTCGCAATCTTTAGGCGGTGTGAGTTGCGGGTCTGACAAATAAATAGAACCGTTCAATGCCCATTTAACACCGGATATGTCTTTTCTTTCCAGGAAGTAAGTAGCCGGAAGAACATAGTCAGCATAGTCCACGATTTCTTGCGGAAGAACATCTTGTACGACACACAGTTCCAGTTTCTTCAGATGATCGGCCAGCTCCTGAGAGTTTGCTTCACGGTGGAACATCGTTGTACCAACGAAGAATGCAGCTTTGACCGGATACGGTTTGCCGGTTACAGCAGCTTCAAGGGCGACTTTAAAAGTTCCAGCAGCATCAGGATAAACAATCTTGTCGATACGTTTTTCCGGCGCCATTTTCCATGTTTCGCCGTTCGGGCCTTTACCGGCTGACACGCTTGGAACCTTCAAGCCAGCCCCTGCAGTCACAACCAAACCACCTTTAGCATCAATGTTTCCGCTGATGGTATTAGCGATGCTGATTAATTGATAAAGCTGTACATCAGTACCGTTTTTGGAACTGTACCAACCATCATCAATAACGCCTTTGAAATTGGCAAATTCTTTAGCGATTCGGCGGATAGTTCCGGCAGGAATTCCAGTGATTTCAGAAGCTTTTTCAGGTGTGTACTCGGCCATTTTCTCTTTCACAAGAACAAAGGCGGTCTTCACCGGAATGCTGGTCCCGTCAGCTAAGTTAACGGTTGAGTTGGCGTTGAGATCGGCTCTAAAAGCAGGATCTTCATCGAATCCAACAACAATTCCTTTTTCATTTTTCTTGAGCCCGCGGAACGAGATATTACCTTTGGAATCCATTACAACGTACATGGATTTACTGCCGTTAGGACGAACTTCACTCTGAGTTAAAGGCTGTCCGTCTTCTTTAATTAGATAAGCACCGTTGGTATGTTTTTCAATGAAAGAAAGATCCGCAGTGCCTTGTGTGATCATCTCGTTAATCAATGAGGCTACGAAAGCACCGTCTGTTCCCGGACGGATAGCGACCCAGTCGGCATCTCCGTAAGCAATGTCGGGCATTCGAGGATCAATTGCGACTACTTTGGCGCCGTTTTCTCTGGCTTGATTTAAAGTATGAAGAGCGCCCATCGAAGCTCCCATGGAGCGTCCAATCAGGATTAAGTAACGCAAATTGGCATAATCCGGTTCCATCTTTCCTGCGCCGTCAAAACCTTTACCGAAAACCAAATTACGGCCCGCGATGCCTGCGGCATTACAAGAAGATTGATGCCCGATGTTATTCGGAGAACCGAGGGGGAAAGTCAGCCACTTGCTGTAGCCGGAAAAGCTGTGGGATGTAGAAACAACGCTGCTTTCTCCGTTTTTCTCAACAATGTCTTTAAGTCTGGCAGCAATATCATTTAAAGCTTCATCCCAGGTAACTTCTTTAAACTGGCCCGCACCCTTTTCTCCTACACGTTTTAATGGTTTACGTAAACGAAGAGGATGGTTCCACACCCACATTGCAGCAGCTGAACGGCCGCAATAACCTTGTTGGGGGTGTCCCGGGTTCGGGAAGATTCGAACGGTATGTTCGGAGAGCGGTTCGCCATCTTTACGCATAGCGAGCAGACCGCAGTAGGCGCCGCACATTGTGCAAGCGACAGGATGTTTAGTCCAACCTTCTTTTTCAAGTTTTTCAATTTTTTTGGCAAAAGCCCAATTATTAATTGCAGGGGCTGCTGCCATAGAAGCGGCAACCGCGCCGCCTTTCATCAACGTCCTCCTGGAGACAGAGAGGTCGATAATTTGATTACTCATAGTTAAAGTCCTACTTGGAATGGGGTATTACTACCTGCTAGGTAGTCCGAAAATAGTAGGCCCTTTACTATTTGAAATAAATTGGATAATTTGCTTACAACACTTATCTTATAAGGAAATCCCTAATAAATTTTTACATTAATTACTTTTGGACAAATTACGTATTATTTCTAAACTTCAATTCACGCCTGTTGCTTTTCCACAAAGACAACGGCCGCCCGAAGGCGGCCGCGTCTATCGTCTGAGAAAGGAATTAGAAAACGATTGGATCGTAGTAACCGGCGAAGAGTACGGAAGCTCTAAGGAAGAGAGCACCCATAATGCCTAGGACGGCACCGCAGGCTAAGACCTTGTGATTCTTGGTCACCAAGTTCAAAAGCAAAGGAGTTACACAACCGCAGGCAATGACGCCGACCCAGAACATGGTTGACTGAGGTCCGCTGATAAGACTTTCTGCACCGACGCGTGCACCGGTCAAAACTGAACCTAAGGCAACGTGGAGGAAGGCAAAAATTGTGAAGAGTTCAGCAATTTCAACCCACAGAGCTGTTCTGCGGCTCCAACGGACACTGTTAGTATCGATAAGATGGAAAGCCACCAAAAGTTCAATACAACCGATAGCACTGGCTAGACCGGACATAATCCAAAGCAATGGAATCAAGGCTGTATTCCAGAAGGAAATACCGACGGCCTGAGTCAGCAAGAATCCGGAATAAATTGTGCACAAGACGCCAAGGGCTGCAAAAATAAAGTTAAACCAGCTTGACTTAGCCATCTTCTGCCACATTTCTCCTTTAAAGAGAATACCGGCACAGATCAATGAGTAAAAAACGGACCCGATGCACAGCACTGACAACAAAACAATACCGATGAGCATCCAGGACTGTGTATTGAACGAGCCGGCTGACAGAGCACTGAAGATGGCAATCGGCAGGTTCAGCATACGTGCCAGATGGCTGGCTACCAACAAGGTACCCAAGATTCCGGAAACCGTAAGAACGTAGACGAAATTCTTCTGACGAATCCAGAAATTCAAGAAAAATCCCATGCCGGATAAGCCGACCAGCCAAAGGAACATGGCAATTGTCCAGCCCCAATTTGCTGTTTGAAGCTGAGGTGTAAGAGAAACTAATTCAGTCATTTGGACACCACTACGTAAAAGTTAGGCTTCGTACCTTTATTAGGCATAAGCATTTCTGTACGGCTCGAAGCAATTTTTTGAGAAATAGCGCTTTTCGGATCCATTGTGTCGCCGAAAAGTCTTGCTTCTGCAGGACAAGCCTGGACACATGCCGGCTGTTGTCCGTTTTTGATCAGCTTCAAACAACCTTCGCTGATGCATTTGACAGGCAGACCGGTATCCGGGTGAGACCATCTGCAATCGTATGGGCAGCTGGCAATACAATAGTTGCAGCCGACGCACTTGCTCGGGTCGTTTCTAACCAAGCCGTTTTCATCGTAATAGTTAGCTCCAAACGGGCATGTGCTTACGCATGGAGCGTTTTCACATTGTTGGCACTGAACCAAAATGTTGACCGGACGGTTCTCTTCAGAACGATAAATTTTGATGTTTGAAGCAAGTAAATTTCTTCCCGGAATGCTTCTGCGAGCCATCTCGGGGAAGTTGGTCTGAGAACAGGCCACAATGCATGCACCGCAGCTGATGCATTGAGTGGCATCAAACAGGTGTGCTAGTTGTTTTGTTTTTGTCGCCATTTTTTAGCCTCTCACTTTATTAATTCGAACGGAACTGTTATTGGCTACGTTGCCGAACATCGGCTCCGCATAACCTGTTGCGTACCAGTGAGTGTTAATACCTTCTTTAACGAATTGATATTCCGGGTTAATCAAGTTCTTGGTACGGATACCGCCGGAGAACCCGAAGGCAAACACTGAACCAGGAATGACCTTGCGAGTCACTGTTACAGGCGCTGTTGCCTTAACCTTGGTATCCAAGCCTTCAATTTCAACAATTTCTTGATCTTTGATGCCAAGTCTTGCAGCATCGTCGATGTTCATCCATACCGTTCTATCGCCCAAATAACGTGTAGGTTCAGTGAACATATTCAAGCCGGAGCAGCTGTTGCAGTTTTTACCTGAGACCAAAACAAACTCATTAGAGTTAGGTTTCGGTGCTGTATATGCCGGAGACGGTTTGTAGACAGGGAACGGAGTAAAAGATTTCAAGAATCCCGGATCAGAGAAAAGCTTAAAGGAATAGATCTCAAGTTTGCCGGACGGTGTTCCGAATGGCTTCTTGTACGGATAAATTCCATAAACCTTCTTCGTAATCGTAGACCAACCTTTTGTGGCGATATCCTCTTGGATTTGTGCTTTCCAACCCGGTTTTGCCTTGTCGCAGTTATCAAGGAATTGATCGAAACCACGCTGTGTAAAGGCATCAAAATACTTGTTGAACTCTTCGGCTGTCTTACATTCTTTATAACCTACACGCTCGGCTCTTTCCGGGAAGGCTCTGCGGAGGATTTCAAGAAGAATCCAGACATCGTGACGAGCTTCGCATCCCTTAGGAGGTTCGATCTGCGGATCAGACAGATAAATGGAACCGTTCAGAGCCCATTTAACGGTGCTCATTTCCTTTCTTTCCAAGAAATAAGTTGCCGGAAGAACATAATCGGCATAATCCACAATTTCTTGAGGAAGAACGTCCTGAACTACACAAAGTTCAAGTTTTTTGAGGTTGTCTGCCAGCTCCTGGCTGTTAGCTTCTCTCTGGAACATTGTTGTTCCGACAAAGAAGGCAGCCTTGATAGGATACGGTTTTCCTGTCACAGCAGCCTCAAGGGCCACTTTGAAAGTTCCTTCTGCATCAGGGTAGATAATCTTGTCGATTCTCTTTTCCGGTGCCATCTTCCAAGTTTCGCCGTTAGGACCTTTACCTGCGGCAACGCTTGGGATCTTCAATGCGGCGCCGGCCGTAACTACCAAGCCGCCCTTGACATCGATGTTGCCGTTAAAAGCATTGGCGATGCAGATTAATTGATAAAGCTGAACGTCCGTACCGTTTTTAGCGCTGTACCAACCGTCGTCAATAACGCCCTTGAAGTTAGCGAATTCTTTTGCGATAAGACGAATCTTAGCGGCAGGAATACCGGTGATTTCTTCTGTTTTTTCCGGAGTGAACTTTGCAAGTTCTTCTTTAATAAGAACAAATGCTGTTTTAACAGGACACTCGGAACCGTCGGCTAACTTGACTGTGGTGTTGGCGTTAAGGTCCGCTCTGAAAGAAGGATCTTCATCAAATCCAACAGCCATTCCTTTGTCGTCTTTCTTAACTCCGCGGAATGCTAAATTACCTTTGCCATCCGTCACAACATAAAGAGATTTGCTTCCGTTAGGAAGAAGATCTGCTTGGGTCAACGGGGCACCGTTTTCCTTAATGAGATAAGCGCCGTTAGTGTGCTTTTCAATGAAGGAAAGATCGGCAGTACCTTGAGCAAGCATTTCATTGATCAGACCGGAGACAAAAGCCGTATCGGTGGCCGGGCGGATCGGCACCCATTCTGCATCACCGTAAGCCATATCCGGCATTCTCGGATCAATAGTAACAACCTTGGCTCCTCTTGCACGAGCTTCGTTCAAGGTGTGAAGAGCGCCCATAGCGGCACCCATTGAACGGCCAATCAAGAGGATGTAGCGCAGATTTGCATAATCCGGCTCCAACTTACCTGCGCCGTCATAACCTTTACCGAATACTAAGTGACGGCCTGAAATACCGGCTGCATTGCAGGAAGATTGATGGCCGATGTTATTTGGGGATCCAAGCGGGAAAGTAAGCCACTTACTGAACCCTTGGAAGCTGTGAGAAGTAGAAACAACACTGCTTTCACCATTTTTTTGAACGATGTCTTTGAGTCGAGCTGCGATGTCGTTTAAAGCTTCTTCCCAGGTCACTTCTTTAAACTGACCTTCTCCTTTTTCACCAACGCGTTTCAAAGGTTTTCTTAAACGCAATGGATGATTCCAAACCCACATAGCTGCTGCAGAGCGGCCGCAGTAACCGCGCTGAGGATGTCCGGGGTTCGGGAAAATTCTTACTGTTTTTTCGGAAACGGGCTCGCCTTCTTTGCGCATCGCCAAGATTCCGCAATATGCACCGCACATAGTGCAGGCTACCGGATGTTTAGTCCAACCTTCTTTTTCGAGTTTTTGGATCTGTTCGGCAAAAGCCCAATTGTGGATCGCAGGTGCTGCTGCCACTGCAGCGGCCGCTGCGCCGCCTTTAATCAACGTCCTCCTGGAGACAGAGAGGTCGACAATTTTGTTGCACATAATATTAGTCCTACTATCGTTTGGGGTATTGCTACAAGTGAGTAGTTTCCCTAATTTTACTCCTTTAACCATAGCGGATAAATTGGATGTTCAACCTAAACCTTTCATATATCGGATGATTGGATGAGGGGTAGTATCCCCATAAATAGGTATACAAATTTGGAGGGTGAGGGAGACATGTTTCTATCCCTCAGGGTTGTACATATCCCTTGCGCAGCAAGCCCTATCCTTAGATAGGCATATTCTCTTTAAACCTTTTTCTGAGGGGCGCCCAATAAATTAAGCCCGTCAACGTAAATTCGCCGACGGGCTTTTTCGCTATTTCTCTTCGATGGGATTG